>JBQGDS010000251.1:0-7714 GCA_052039185.1 Flavobacterium sp. | reverse complement strand
GGTGTATATTGTGAAACATCAACTACATGGAATGGTACAGAATGGAGCAATGGCCTTCCGGATGCTTCCAAGGATGCTATATTCAGTGGTAACTTTACCAAAACCGGCGGTACGCTCGAAGCATGTTCTATGTTTGTGCTTGCAAATGCCAATGTTAACTTCATAAGCAACTCTAACGCCGTAATAACACACAATGTAACTGTAGTTACTGGTGGTTCACTTACTTTTGAAAGTGGTAGTAACCTTGTACAGATAGAAAACACGGCTAACTCAGGTAAAGTAACCGTAAAAAGAAACAGCTCAAAGCTGAAAAGGCTTGACTATACAATGTGGGCATCACCGGTAGCAGGACAAAACCTGCTTGCGTTCTCACCGGTTACTATGGCCGACCGTTTCTATACTTATAACACTACAACTAACCAGTACAACTCTATTGTTCCTTCTGCCAACAACTTTACAACAGGTAAAGGTTACCTAATCAGGATGCCTAACAGCAATGCTGCACCGGGATACAATGCACGTACTACTGCTATAGTTTTTAATGGAGAATTTAAAGGTACACCTCATAATGGTAATGTAAGGATACCTCTTAACTATAATAATGACACACAAAGCTACAATGCTGTAGGTAACCCCTACCCATCACCAATAAACATATTAGACTTCCTTGAAGCTAACGCTGATAATATAGATGGTACATTCTACATCTGGAGAAAAACCAATGACCACACCATACTTAGCAGCTACTGGACCTGTAACAAAGCAGGAGCAACCGCTAACAGCGCTCCCGGTGGTGGTGGAAGCGGAGGTAACGATACAAATGACCTTATCTTCAATCCTTATAAAGCAGACCCTACAGGTTTACTAAGTACAGGACAGGGCTTTATTGTAAAAGCAAAATCAGCAAACAAGGAACTTGTATTCCGTAACAACATGCGCCGTACAACCAATAACAGCTTTATACTAAGGAACGGCAACGTAAATAACGGAGATGCTCAGGAGGCAGCTGCAACCGCAAACCGAATATGGTTAAACGTAACTAATGATGCTGACGCTTTCAGCCAGGTGCTAATAGCGTATATGCCTCAGGCTACTGAAGGGTATGATGACGGATATGATGGCGTATCACTAATGGATGGCGGTGTGAACCTGTATACATTACAGGCCGATAATAAGCTTGCTATACAGTCAAGGCCGGACTTTGTAAATACAGACGTTGTAAACCTTGGTTTCAAAACCAATGTAGCCGGTAACTTTGAAATAAAGATTGACCATACAGACGGTATTTTTGATGAAGGTCAGGTAATATATGTAAAAGACAACGAAACAAATACAGTACATAATCTTCAGGAAAGCAGCTACAGTTTTGCCAGCGAAGCAGGTACATTTAATTCACGTTTTGAAATAGTGTATGTGCCAAATGGTTCTCTTGGAACTGAAACACCTGTTATAGCTTCTCAAAACGTTCTTGTATACCGCGATGCAAAACAGGTTAAAGTAACAGCGCCACAGGCAATAACAAGCGTAGCTGTATATGATCTTACCGGAAAAACAATTTTTGAGAAAAATAATATTGATGCAGCAGAATTTACTACTGCCGACATCAACGCTGCAAGCCAGGTAGTAATTGTAAAAGTGCTACTTGAAAATGGCCAGGCAGTTGTAAAGAAAATTATGATGAACTAGTAATCCATCATAATTGTTTAGTAATTTTTTAGTTGGATGTGGCCCCGGGTTTTTGGTTGAACCCGGGGTCTTTTTTTTACATACAATTTACTTAAACGTGCGTGCAAAAAATTAAATCATTTATTTTATTTATACTTATATAGATAAATATTTGATTTATAACTACTTTAATAAATTTTGTAGATATATATTTGCCAAAATTTAAAGCTCCCAAAGCTATGGTAAAATACTACTCCTCTTTTAAGCAGGTTATACTGCTATTGTTTTTTATTGTATTTCAGAATACATATGCACAGTGTCCGGGTAACCCCCCGGGCGATCAGACTTCTTACGGAAATAATGAGTGGATAGGATATGTATATTCAGACATTCCTAATAACGCGCTACCACCCGATAATTTTTCTGCTAATTACAAAGGCTATATTACCCAGCCAGACGATTTTGAAATCTTTCTTGGTGAAGGGAGCATTTCAGGGCCTGACCTTTGTGGCACATACGCGGATAATTTTGCTATCCGCTTCAAAATGAAAAAAACATGGACACCCGGCTATTACACATTTTATGTAGGCGCCGATGACGGTTACCGTGTAAGTTTTGATGGTGGTGTAACTTTTGTAAACGAAATTAGTGACTGGGCAGATCATGGTTACAGCACTAAGGCTGTTACCTTGTACATGGAAGGCGAAAAAAACATGGTGCTTGAATATTTTGAGCATGCAGGATCATCGCGTTTAAATTTTGATTTTTTTACAGCTACATGTACGTCAACTGCACCAACAGGTATAAATGGCAACACGGTAGTTACCTGTAACGGGGGTACAACCCTTACAGCAACAGGAGGCGTAAATGCTATAGCAACTTACTACCAGTGGGGCACCGGTACTATTATTGGCGAAAACATCATACCTAATGAAAGAAATGAGCAGATAACTGTTCACCCTTCGGTAAACACTACCTATTGGGTAAGGCGAGTTATAGGCCCTCCATGTGCTGACTATACTGATGGTGTTAGTATAAATATAACCGTAGGCTCAGCACCTGCGGGAGACCCTACCGAGTTTGGCGATAATATATGGCATGTTTACGGCTATAATAATATTGTATCGCTTAATCCTGGCACCGGTTACTATTCCGGTTATTATACACAGGATTCTCTTGGTTTTGATACTTCGGGCGGTGTTAACTCATGGCCGCGTAATGCCTCGCCGTCAAGTTCACCAAGCTGGCAGGGCTGCCCTATGGACATTGATAATTTTAGCTTTATACACAAGCGTAAAGGTTTTCCTTGCGGAAAATACACACTTGTAATGGGCAACTGGGATGACGACAGCCGCCTGTATGTAAACGGCCAGCAGGTATGGCAGGCTAACGGATGGAGTGGCGGACAGGCTAACCAGATGGTGGGTACTTTTGACCTTGACGAAAACTCAACTATTGAACTACGCACTATGGAAGGCGGGGGCGATGCCAATGCGCAACTAGTAATTACACAGGTACTGCCTACAGCCCCAACAGGTATAAATGGCAACACATCAATATGCAGTGGTGCACAAACTACACTTACCGCCACTGGAGGAAGCACGGGCACAGGCTACATATACCAATGGGGTACGGGTACTGCAGGAAGCAACATTATTGAAGGCGAAACATCGGCAAGCATAACTATAACACCTACAGAGGATACTACATATTGGGTAAGGATACAAAACGCAGCATGCAGCACGGCGGTTTCAACAGCTGCAACTATAACAGTTACTACAACAACAAGTGGTGCAGGAATACTGGTATCAGATTCTGATAAAATATGTTCCAACGCATACCCTCATGATATTATCCTTACAGCATGCACAGGAAGTATCGTAAAATGGCAATGTGCCACCAATGCAGCATTTACACAAAACGTGACCGATATTGCAAACACAAATGTAACACTTACAGGCCAGCAGATAGGTTTCGTTACCGAAACACGTTATTTCCGTGCCGTAGTAAATACCGGTGCATGTGGCAACGTGGTTACCCCGGCATATAGGGTTACACTTACTACGCCTGTAACATGGAATGGCTCATGGAGCAGTACTCCGGATACAGATACAGCAATTATTATAGAAAGTGATCTTACACTTGCCGGCGATCTTGATGTTTGTTCATGCGATGTTAAAAATACTGCTGCACTTACTGTGCCTGAAGGTATTGACCTTACGGTAAAAGGGAAAATAACTGTAGATAACAACGCCAAACTTATAGTTGATAATAAAGGTACTGTAATACAGGTTGATGCAATAGCTAATGATGGGATTGTAACTGTAAAGCGTAACAGCTCAAAAATAAAAAGGCTTGATTACACATTATGGTCAGCGCCGGTTAGTGGGCAGCAACTTCAAAGTTTTTCTCCACAAACATTGTCTAACCGATTTTATATTTACAATACCGATACTAATCTATATAACAGTATTGACGCTACCGGAAATTTTAACTTGGCAGCGGGTTACCTTATACGCACACCGAACAATCATCCAACCGCTGCCGCTGTACAAAATGGCACCTTTAAAGGCAGCCTGAATAATGGAGATATTACTATTGCTTTACCGCATATTAATGATGAGAAATCATATAGTGCAGTTGGTAATCCCTATGCTTCCCCTATTAGTGCGGCAGATTTTATTGATGCGAACAGCAGCCTGATCGAAGGGACATTGTGGTTTTGGAGAAAGACCAATGATAACAGTGAAAGCCGTAGTTATTGCACGCTTACAAAATTTGGATATTCCGCCAATGCGGCTGAAGGTGGCGAGAACGAATTTGCTGTTAATCCGAACGGAATAATAAATACCGCACAAGGTTTCATTGTAAAATCTAAAACAGCAGGCCAGCTGGTATTCAATAACAACATGAGAACCGGGCACAGTACCAATCAGTTCTTCAGGACATCGAACCCAAATACGGCTTCAAGGATATGGCTTAATGTAACCAGGCAGGGTGCATTTTCGCAAACCCTTTTAGGCTATACTGCTGAGGCTACGATCGGATATGACAACGGGTACGACGGACGTGCCATACTTGACGGCAATATAAACCTCTACACTTTAGCTGCCGATATGAAACTGGCTATACAGGCACGCCCTGAATTTACTACAGCCGATATTGTTCCGTTAGGATTTAAAACCGCCACTGCGGGCAGCTTTACATTTGCAATAAATAATGCTGATGGCTTGTTTACAGGAAACCAGGCGGTATATATTAAAGACAACCAACTTAACTTAACCCATAACCTGAAAGAAGGAAGCTACACCTTTACATCGGAAGCGGGAACTTTTGAAGACCGTTTTGAAATAGTTTATGTGCCTATGAATGTACTTGGAGAAAACAATCCACTTGAACAATCAAAAAGCACTGTAATATACAGCAATGGAAAACAGTTATTTATTAAAGCACAGGATGAGATTAAATCAGTTGAAGTATATGACCTTTTAGGCAGGCAGATAACAAATACTGCAGTTAATGCACAGCAATATGAATCTGCACAACCGGAAATACAAAATCAGGTGCTGATTGTAAAGGCAATAATGGCTGATGGCAGTTCGGCTACCAAAAAAGTAGTTTTAAAATAAATATTCTATTCATATTTTGTACAAAGCCCTGCAATTGCAGGGCTTTATTATTATAAGCGATACCTATAGTAATATAGAGGTTAGTAATTATTTGTTTTCCTTATGGTTACATAAATAACAAATGTCATTGGACGAAAAAAAGTGCATTTCGTCGATATACATTTGCCAAAGAAATGTTAAACATCTAAGGCAATCCAAAATGAAAAAGTTATTACTAAACATCGCACTAATCCTTATCCCTCTGTTCGGGTTCAGCCAAACCGATCTTGTTAAATGGGGAGGAATTGTAAACTGGCAGCCTTCAAACGCGCCGACTTATGTAGCAAACTATGTAGCAGCAGACGATTTTTCTGCAAGCAACAATATAAGCTTCGCTCCTACCTGGAACGGTTGGGAAACATCAAACTGGCCTGCGGCAAACGCATCTGCAGATTATACTAAATACTACCAGATGAGTGTAAGGCCTACTTCGGGCGCTTCAATGACAGTAACTAAGATAAGGTTTAAATACCAGGGCGAATACAGGAAATTTGAAGTACGCTACGCAAAAAATGCTGAATTTACTAACTCAGTATCGCTTGTAGTACAAAATCCTGCACAGTTTTACAACACCGCTACACAGAAAGACGTAAACGTAAACATACCGGTACTTGCCGGCGAGCGCCTGTACGTAAGGATATTTGTATATGACAGGGTGGGCGGAAATACCTGGAGGATACTAAACACTAACGGAGAACACCTTCCTCCTACTATCATGGGCAGTGTAACGCCTCCGGCGCCACTTGCGGGTACTTACACCATAGGCCAGTCATCAAACAACCATTACAAAACCATAACTGAAGCTGTGGCTGCACTTAATGCACTTGGCGTACAAGGCCCGGTAACTTTCCTGCTTAACGATACCGACTATAACAACTCCCGCGGCGAAGTATTCCCTATCACTATAAACCAATTCAACGGAACCAGTGTTGCAAACACGGTGACTTTTAAGCCAAATACAGGTGTAACCGCAAGGGTTGATGCATACCATGCAAATGCTTCGGTAGCCGTACCTGCAGTATTCAAAATAAACGGTGGAGACAACATCATATTTGATGGCAGTAACACTGCTAACGGTTCCGGAAGAAACCTTACTATTGATAACAACAACCAGCTTAGCTACACCAACAGTTCAGTTTTCTGGCTGGTAAGCCCTACATCGGCTAATGCTCCTGAAAATATCACGATAAAGAATACTAATGTACAACAGAGCTTTGCCAATGCTGATTATGCTTACTCAATAGGTATATATGCAGGTGCTGACAGCCCAGAGAACAGTAGCCTTGCAATAGGACAAAGCGCTGCAAAGATCAGGAACCTTAAAGTAGCTAATGTAGATTTTATGAATGTGAAAGAAGGTGTTTATGTTCTTGACAATTCGGCTGTATCTTCTTCACTTCAGAATGTGGTGGTTGAGAATTCAGAATTTGGCGGTGCGCTTACAGCAGACAGGACAATAACAGCGGTTTATCTTTCAAACGTTAATGGATTTACCATCCACAAGAATACTATTACTAACATATACAGGAACCACAACAATGGCGACCTTGGCTTTGCAGGTATCCACATAGCAGGTGTAAGTACAAACGGTACTATATCATCTAACGACATCTCTAAAGTGGAGAAGACTGTGGCTAATGGTGTAGGCATAGCAGGTATCAACCTTTCTTCTACAGCAGCAAACACCAACATAACTGTAGTAAATAACTTTGTACTTGATGTAATAGGCCCTGGCAATGGCGGCGAAAACCAAAATGGTTTCGGTATCGGTATCTTCAGTGGTAATGGTTATAAAGTATACCATAACACCGTAAGGCTTACAAAAAACCAAACTAACAATGCAGGTATATCATCTGCGCTGTATATAGAAAACAATATACTTAACCTTGATGTAAGAAACAACATTTTTGTAAATACACAGCCAAGCAACTCACGCCGCTTTGCCATTTATGTTGCAGCAGCAGGACAAAACACTTTTGCTCAGCTTAACAATAACAATTACTATTCGGTTGACGCGCTTGCAAGTATTGGTTCTTTCTATACTGCATCAAACATAAAAACATTTGCACAATGGAAATCAGCCACAGGTAAAGACAGTGCTGCAAGCAACCTGCTGCCGGCTTTCGTTTCGGCTACAGATTCGCACCTTGCGCCTTTCAATGCAGCTAACATAGCCCTTAACGGTACAGGTACTGCGCTTGGTATTGCTAAAGATATAGATGGCGACAACAGAAGCACTACTGCTCCTGATATGGGTGCCGATGAATTTGGAAATACAGATTGTGATTACACAACTACCTACAATGCAGATGGTACCTGGACAAACGGTTTCCCTGATAATACCAAAGCAGTTATCATCAACGGTACATTTGCACCTACAT
>JBQGDS010000250.1:0-2131 GCA_052039185.1 Flavobacterium sp. | reverse complement strand
GGTAATAATAGCCGTTTTTCCTTCAAGTAGTTTCATAAGTTTCGTTAGTTTGTTTTTTAAGCGAATGACAAATATAATAAAATGTTTATGGTTTAGTAAGCTAAAAACGGGCACTAATTAGTAATCTTATTAAATTTGTATACCAATCATTACTAATTATGAAAAAGAATATTTTAGGGCTGCGTACGGTTATATATCGCGTAGGTAATCTGGATGAGGCAAAAACCTGGTACACAAAAGCATTTGGCACAGCTCCTTATTTTGATGAGCCTTATTATGTAGGCTTCAACATAGGCGGTTATGAACTTGGCCTGCAGCCCGATGAGTCTACACCCGGCGATAATATACATACCTATTGGGGTGTTGAAGATATTCAGGCCGAATATGAGCGTTTTCTGCAACTGGGCGCTACAGTACATGAAGCGCCACAAAATGTAGGCGGAGATATTATTGTGGCTACCGTACGCGACCCATGGGGTAATATTATAGGGCTTATATACAATCCTGATTTTAAAGCAGAATAATGAATATAGTAAAGCCTTTATTATTGGTAGGACTTGGCGGCGGCATAGGAAGCATATGCCGTTACCTTACTGCCTTGTTGGTAAACCGCTACTGGAAAAGCCCTTTTCCTATGGCTACATTCGCCATAAACATGTTGGGATGTTTCATAATCGGAATATTAGCCGGGATAGCATTTAAATATTCCTGGGCCAATGATAATTTCAAACTGCTGTTTGTAACAGGTTTCTGCGGAGGCTATACTACATTTTCAACTTTTACTTTTGAGAATGTAAGCCTGTTGCAAAACAATAATTCATTGGTTGCTTTCCTTTATATCGGCACCAGTATTTTTACAGGCTTGCTTGCTGCATGGTTGGGAATTTACCTTACAAAATAAGTACCGAAGAAATTTCGTTACACGAAATTTCCGGCTTGATACAAATTTGATTATCAGTTATTAAAGTTTTACTAAAAACTCGTCATGCATAATAAATAATATGTAATTTCGACCTGTTGAGTAATCAAATCATTGAAAAGATTACAAAATAATAACCTTTAAAACTAAGTATGATGAAACTGGTAAAATTTTTCCTTGCACTACTTGCCGGATTCGGGTTTGTGAAATTCCTGGGGTTCGTTGCTGAAGTTGATTTTAACGATGAAGAAGAGAACGATATTTATGATGAAGAGCTGGAATATCCGCTTTTTGTATAATATAATTATAATACAACTCTTTCAATATAAGCACCTGTAATGGGTGCTATCCCTATTTATACCTATCCCCAATTATTTTTGTTAGAATCCCTCCTAAGACACAAATAATTTCCTGTAAATACTCTCTTTAACATTCCTCCTGTTATCATTAACATATAATGATAAAACAACGTTAAACTACTGATTTACTGCAAATTTTAAGACATCATTAATAGACTACACCTGCTGTAATGGCTAATTTAGCACTAACATTTAAGTGAATGTATAACCACTTAAAGCCAATAGCCATGATAACAAATAATGATGTAAAAACAGAAAATCAAAAAGTTATAAACCTGCCTGAGCGTAATGCTAAAAAAGATCCGGCAGGGACAGACCCAAACAGGTATAATTTTTCAACAGAAGGAATTGCACCTGAAAATGGCTACCAAATGCAGCCGGATAATCACACAGCAGCCTATGATAGGATGCTAAATCCTGACAGAGGTGAATAATACTAAAAATAAAAGTTATGATACAGCATGAAAATGAAAAGCATGGTATGCAGGATCCTGAAAATGACCTGACAGACAAAAATGCTGCAGCAAGAGAAACCCAAAACTGGGATGAACGTGAGATACTGAATCGCGATACGCAAGGGCATCGTCCGCAAAATGAAAGGCGAAACCTTCAGGCTAATCAGGAAAGACGGGATGGCAGCGGCGGCGCTGCGATGGATCCGGGAAGAAGGCCGAACAGAAACAGTAAATAAAATTAATCCATAAATATAACAGTGATGAGTAACAAAAAGTTGATTTTAGGAGTTGCAGCGGGAGTTGCAGCCTTAGCAGTAGTAGGTGTAATTTGTAAGAGAAAAGGATATTTTGACGGATTATCTGAAAAAGCAGATGAATTTGGAAGTAACCTGAAAGAT
>JBQGDS010000249.1:0-6879 GCA_052039185.1 Flavobacterium sp. | reverse complement strand
AAAGTAAGTTTCGTAGTTTGCCTTAACATCAGCAAGGGTTACATTGTTTAGTGTTTCTTCGCTAAGGTATTCCCCATTAGGGTGGTTTTTACCATACGTAAGCACGTCAGTTACCCTTGATGCTACAGACGATACACTTTTCTCGTCAGCTTTAAGGCCTTCAATTATTTTAGCCTTTTCTTTATCAAACTCTTCCTGGGTAAATACCGGGTTAAGGGCGCCATCGGCCATTAGCTCAAGTATCCTGTTAGAGTATTTTGACAGTCCGCCTCCCGAAGCACCGCTTGCCCAGAAGTTGATGTTAGCTCCAAGATAATCGATCTCTTCGTTAAATGCGTCTTTCGACATTTTTTTAGTACCATTACCTACCATGGCACTTGCCATATCAGCTACACCTTTTTTAGCGCCTTCAGCATAAGGTGCGTTATCCATAGTAAGGCTGTAAGATACCCTTGGCAGCTTGTGGTTTTCTACCACCATAACTTTAAGGCCGTTTTTAAGGGTAAAAGTTTGTGGTTTACCTACATTGATTTTAGGTGCCGGCCCCGGTTTAGGCATAGGCCTTTCCTGCTCCTGGCTTTTTACAGAAACTGATTTTTGTTTATCCTGAGCATGCAAAGAACAAGTTAAGAACATGCCCGCTAATATATATATTACTTTTTTCATGATTTTTAGTGTGCTTAGTTTTGTGCTTTGTCTTTAGCTCCTACATAGTCAAGTACCAGCCTTTGGTTAGGGTTAAGGTACTTTTTAGCTACATCTCTTATTTCTTCCCTTGTGATTGAACGGTAAATGTCAATCTCTGTGTTTATAAGGTTAATATCGCCATAAAGCAGGTAGTAAGAAGCAAGGTTTTCAGCAACGCCCTCTACGCTTGCATTGCTGCTAACATAACGGCTTTCGAACTGGTTTTTAAGTTTTGTAAACTCTTTTTCAGAGATAAGCTCTGTCTGAAGTTTTTTGATCTCATCGTCAGATTCTTTGATAAGTTCCTGAGCAGTATGGCCCTGCATTGGGATTCCGTACACTATATAAAGGCCGTAATCTTCCTGGCTATAGTTGAAAG
The DNA here is from genome assembly GCA_052039185.1 of Flavobacterium sp. Taxonomy (GTDB): domain Bacteria; phylum Bacteroidota; class Bacteroidia; order Flavobacteriales; family Flavobacteriaceae; genus Flavobacterium. The sequence continues at coordinate 5,813 of JBQGDS010000249.1, read as the reverse complement.
CACCTATCTGAAGGGCGATTTTCTTATCGTCTACAATTTTCTTGTACATCCTTGAACTCTTACCATCGCTTAGGATTGAAGATATCATGTCAAGAACACGGGCTTCTCTCGTTTTCATTGAAGGAGTCCTGTACGCAGTTACAACCATTGGTAGCTGTACGTTAGGATCTTCGTAAACGGCTTTGAATTCCTGGGTAATTGGTTTCTCTTCAAATTTCTGGCGTGTTACCGGAGTACCTTTTGGTATTGGCCCGAAATATTTCTGGATCCATCCTTTAGTTTGTGCAATATCAATATCGCCTGCTACAACAAGTACTGCGTTGTTAGGGATATAGAATTTTTGGTTAAATGCCTGGAATTCGGCAAGTGTAGCTGCATCAAGGTGCTCCATTGAACCGATAGTTGCCCAGCGGTAAGGGTGAACTTTGAACATGTTCCTTTTTACTTCAGCAATAAGGTTACCATAAGGCTGGTTGTCTACACGTAGCCTTTTTTCTTCCTTAACTACTTCGTTTTGCGTATCGACACCAATCTGGTTGATAACCGGATGCATAAGCCTTTCCGACTCCATCCATATAGCAAGCTCAGTATTGTTAGAAGGGAAAACTTCGTAGTAATATGTCCTGTCATCACTGGTGTTAGCGTTATTGTTACCGCCATTGGCCGTTACAATTTTAAACCATTCGCCACGCTGTATGTTTTTTGTTCCTTCAAAAAGCAAGTGCTCAAAAAAGTGTGCAAAACCTGTTCTCTCAGGATTCTCGTCTTTAGAACCCACATGATACATAACAGATGTAACTACCACCGGCGCTGATTTGTCCTGGTGTAAAACCACATGCAACCCGTTATCCAGGTTGTATTCCTCGAATGCCACCTTTTGGGCAGAAACCGTTCCGCCAAGCATCAGGAGTGAACCCAAAGCGATTAAAGATTTTTTCATAAAAATTACTAGTTATTTTTGATTTTGAAAATTGGTATGCAATTTCGGTATTTTGTTACAACAATGCTAACATTTTTTTAATATTTGATAATCAGCGGAGTAAAATATACGATTGTGTGTTTATTTTTAAGTACCAGAGTTGTTTGATAAATAATAAGTTGTATATTTGCAGGCTCAAAAAATAACCAAATTTTATTGTTATGTACGCAATCGTAGAGATAGCAGGGCAACAATTTAAAGTTAGCAAAGACCAAAAGGTATTTGTTCATCGTTTAGAAGGTAAAGAAGGTGATGCAGTTACATTTGCAAAAGTTCTTTTACTTGATGATAACGGAACAATCACTCTAGGCGCCCCGGCTATAGAAGGTGCTTCAGTAGAAGCTAAAGTGCTGCAGCACTTAAAAGGAGACAAAGTAATCGTTTTCAAAAAGAAAAGAAGAAAAGGTTACAAAGTTAAAAACGGCCATCGCCAGTATTTAACTCAGATCCAGATTTCAGGCATCACTGCCGCAGGATCTAAGAAGAAGACTGCTAAAAAAGCTGAAGCTGAAACTGCAGAATAATATTAACAATTAAAAACTAAAACATCATGGCTCACAAGAAAGGTGTCGGTAGTTCCAAGAACGGTAGGGAATCAGAGTCGAAACGTTTAGGCGTTAAGATTTTTGGTGGCCAGGCTGCTATTGCCGGTAACATTATCGTTAGGCAAAGAGGTTCTAAGCACAATCCGGGTGAAAACGTTTACATGGGTAAAGATCATACTTTACATGCAAAAGTTGACGGTGTTGTGAAATTCCAGAAAAAAGGTGACAACAAGTCATTTGTTTCTGTAGTACCGTTTGAAGCGTAAGACGTTAAAACAAAAACACATATAAAAACCCACTCATACCCGAGTGGGTTTTTTATTTGGTGCAATTAACTTAAAGCCTGTTGAGAAGGTAGGTTGTAAAAAATATCATGGCAAAATGTGCCAGGTAATCGCGTCCTTCCACTGCTTTAAGGAAGCAGTACAGCATTACTGCAATATTTACATAAAACAATACCTGCGTTGCTGTACGTATTTCATTAAGGCCGCCCATATACATCCTCAGCATGGAAAGTACAATAAGCGCAGCTATAACTAATGATGATACCGCATATAATATTTTGTGCGGTGAATCCATATAAAACCGTTTTATGGTTTTAAAGGGAACAAAGTACAATGCACCTGCACCTGCTGTTATGTAATAGACCAGGTGAGGGATGTACATTTTCATGGACAGGTAAAAGGCAAGAAGCAGTAGCAGTACCATGACGGCTTCATAAGAGTGTTTCAACATTTTCATTATTGGGGGGGATTAATATTTTTAAATAATCTTCACGGTCTATTTCATAAGCACCCAGGCTTTCCAGGTGGTTGTTATGTACCTGGCAGTCCAGCAGGCGGTAATTTTCCTTTTCCAGTTGCCTCGCAAGGGTTATAAAAGCTACTTTTGATGCGTTAGGTACGGTGGAGAACATACTTTCTCCACAAAAAACATGTCCTAAATCTATGCCGTAAAGCCCGCCAACCAGCTCATCATCCTGCCATACTTCAAATGAACGGGCTATGCCCATATCGTGCAGGCGGCAATAGGCCTCAATCATTTCGTGGGTTATCCAGGTGCCATCCTGCCCTTCACGTTCTACATTCCTGCAGGCTGTTATTACCCGTCGGAAAGCAGTATTGAATGTAACCTTAAATATATTTCGGTTCAGTATGTTACGCATGCTTTTAGATACTTTCAACTCATCAGGAAACAAAACCATACGTTGTGGTGGGCTCCACCATAATATAGGCTCATCGTCTTCAAACCAGGGGAAAATTCCCTTTTTATAAGCCAGCATCAGTCTTTCGGGAGAAAGGTCTCCACCAACGGCAAGCAGTCCTTCGGGCGAGGCATGGCTGACAGGAGGAAAATAAAGTTCCCGCGTTAAAAAATACATCTGTAACAGTAATTAAATCTCAAATTTATTAATTAATAAAAAATAAATATAAAAAATAATAAGCATACAAAAATGTATGGTATCTTTCCTGTTTTAATTTATAAGCATGAGGTACTTTTTTTTGATTTTTCTAGTATGTGGATTTTATGCATCGGCGCAAATTAATGATATGGCTAAAGACACAGTGCATATTAGTGAGGTGCTTATAACAAAGTACAGTTCTAAGTATAAAATAAAGGCACAGGGCCTCCGTGGGCCATGTTATTCTTCTGATAACCTAAACGACGCCCAGGAAATTATCACACTAATGGATAAATTGCCTGAAGGTGAAATAAGTACCATAACTTTTTATTTCAATGAAATGCTTGAAGCCTACAAGCGTCAGCCTGAAAATTTTCAGGACAAAGATTTTGAACTGCTGTTATATACAGTAGGAGCTGACAATGCACCGGGAGAAAGGCTGGTTACCGAAACTATGATATTGCGCCTTAAAAAAGAGCACGTGGGTAGTGTGAAAATAAATATATCAGGCCTGGGTATAAAAAACCCCGGAAAACTATTTGTAGGCCTGAAGTTATTGGGGCAGCGTGCAAAAAATGATTTTGTGATAGACTGCCTTTGCAATGGGCATGATAAATATTTTACTTTTTATAAAGCGCCGGGCGATACTGCCTGGAGCAGGCGATGGGCCTGTGCTGCCTTAAAAGTAGATATGAATATAGCGATAAAAAAGTAAGGAGGGCAAAGCCCTCCTTTATTAATTTTAGTTTTTCACTATTTTTATTGTTTGCCCGGTATCGGTTTTTAAAACATATATTCCCTGTTTGAGGTCTTTTACATCCAGTTCCGTGATTTCTTCTACAGCTTCTGTCTTTTTGGAAAGTACAATATTGTTGCTCAGGTCATATAGCTGAAAATCTGTGCTATATGAATTTTTAATATACACTTTACCTGTTGTTGGGTTTGGATAAGCATACCCTGCAGGACGGCCTGAGTTAACCGGACTGGCAGAACAGTCAAATGACTCGCCCGGTGTTGTAATAATATAGCCGCCCTCACCTTCACCATACGATGTAATACAGCACCAGTCGGTCCATTTGCCACATTCAGATCTAACCCTGAAACGAACACACTTGCGTTGCGCAATCATTATTATATCTAAAAACGTTATACTGTTACTGGTGGTTGTCATGCTGTAGATGCCTGTATTTGGTGGTTGTTGGCCTGATCCCGGACAGCAAGATCCGTCTCCGTAAAATTCAACCGTATATGTGCCACCTGTATTATTCCAGGAAATGGTATCAGCATTAAAATCGATGTAAGTTGTAAGTGCCGGCCCTCCGCCAAAACTTATGTCCGGCCCTGCATTGCTTGATGTGTCGTTTATGTTGTAAACATAGCCGTTTATGCTTGATGTAAAGCTTGCATTAACGCTAAACTCATAATCTCCACTAAAAGAGATACCCATACCGGCAAAATCAACAGTGAAACAGAATGAATTTGATGATAGCGAAGTTAGGTTAATATATCCTGCAGGTACAGTTACAGGTACGCCATTTTGCAGTATTTCAAGATCAATTGAGCTAAGTGATGAGTTATGTGGCTCTGAAAAGTAACCGCAAACTTCCACTTTTTCATGTTTACAGCCTTTGGTTTCTACCGGTTTTAGCTCAATAAATCCGTATTGTGGCTTTTTGCACTTTATGTCATTAATAATATTGTCAACATAAGCCACACCACGATGTCCGCTTGCCCCACAATCTGCGGTAATAAACTGCAGGAATACTGTTTCGCCTATGTACTCTTCAGGAATAACGATAAGTCCGCAGTACCAGCCTTTAGTAAAAAACAGGTGATCATCAATGTTTACAAGCAATGGCTCTGCCGGGTCGGCCATAATGCAAAATTGTGTCGACTGGATAAGGTTGTGCTGGTCATCCAGTAGCCTGGCTGTGAAAAAAGGCTGAATTGCGATGTTGTTTACATGGCTTGCATCCATGGCGGCCATATAATCAAAGCTCACGAACTGGTTGGTAGGGACAAATTTTTTCTCGAATGAGGTAATGTCCTGCCCACCGCCAATTACGTCGTTAAGGCGAATGGCAAACCTTCCGCCTGACGGGCCAACTACATTTTGGCTTACACCATAACTTTGCAGTATAGGTTCAAGATTCCCGGCAGATACAATACTGCTTTTTTGGTTAGGTACATTATACGATGTGAATACAGGAAAAACAGGGCTGCCGAAGTTTGGCGAAATCTGACAGTTTAAAATACTGAAAGAACTGCTGTTTTGGTTTCTGAACGAAAGCGAGGAAGCAGAAGCAAGTCCCGTTTCAAAATTTTCGATTACCTGTGCAGTAACCGTTGCAAAGGCCATGCACGATAGTAGCATAGACCACAGTAATTTTTTGTTCATAGGAATGGTTTTTAGGTTTATTTTATAAATGTATTAACATAAAAACATCCCTTTTAAATATTTAACATAATTTAAGTTAAATATTTAAAAATAAATTAAAAAATATTTATTTAGTAATTCTATTATTTAATATATTGATTATTTTATTAAAAATCAGCATGTTATACTTAATAAAAAACCCTGAAAAAATTCAGGGTTTTTAAAATTTTCTAGAAAGGAAGGTCGTCATGTTCTTCTTCCCTGAAATTATTCGCAGGTTCAAATGAGTCCTGTCTTGCCGGTGCAGGGGGAGCCTGGTTATAGCCTTGCTGCTGGTAGCCCTGAGGCGGTGCCTGCTGATAACCTTGCTGCTGGTAACCCTGTGGTGCTTCAGCTTGTGGCTTTTCAATCCTCCAGCCCTGTATAGAGTTAAAATATTTTGTTTCGCCCTGTGGATTTACCCATTCCCTGCCACGCAGGTTTATAGAAACTTTTACAGGCTCGCCCACC
>JBQGDS010000248.1:0-1638 GCA_052039185.1 Flavobacterium sp. | reverse complement strand
TAATTATTATTCTCAGCCAACTGCTATCTGGTTGGCAACATGGTTAGGGAGTAGCTAAATGATACCGGACATGAAAACTCTTTATGTAGTTGATTGATGAACCTCAAAGTTACACAAATATTGCGGAAGTGGAAATATAGAATTTGGTTATAATTAATACTGATCCCGTATATGAACTTAATTTATTACAACGAAATAAATAGACACTACCCGACACTAAATTAGAGACAAACAGAAAACTAAACTTTTCTGTTGTGTGAGAATAGTTTTATAAAAACGCTAACAATTATTGATGGTAAATAAGCGTAAATTTAATTTCTAAAACAAAAGTCTTGAACATATTTCTGATCACTTACGCCTCGCTGTTGATAATTTTTACATTAATGTCCCTTATCCGCAATGATTACTGGACATTCAGGGTTTTTGATTATCCGCGGCTGCAAAAGTTTGTATTATCAGTCATCTGCTTTGGGCTTATCATTAACTTCTATGAGCAATCTGATGCACTGTTCTGGATACTTTCCGGCGCAGTAGGAATTAATACAGTTTACCTCCTTGTTCTTATTTTACCTTTCACGCTTTTCAGCAGGAAACATGTTTTAAAAACAAAAAAACACAAACCTGATGACAGCCTGAGCCTTATGATATCAAATGTATATCAACATAATGATGATTACAGTGGCTGCCTTAAGGAGATAGAAAAAGCCAACCCCGATGTTTTATTACTGCTTGAAACCGACAACCTGTGGGCTAAAGCCACTGAAAATTTAGATAAAAAATACCCGCAAACCGTAAAGATGCCACTTGACAACACGTACGGCATGATGCTTTTCTCGAAACTTGAACTAAAGGATGCCGAAGTGCGTTATCTTGTTGAAAAAGATGTACCTTCTATACATACCAAAGTAGTATTAAAAAGCGGACAGGAAGTAATACTGCATTGCGTTCACCCTACGCCGCCCGTACCCAATGAAAATGTTCGTAGTACCGAAAGAGACAAGGAGCTACTGCTGGTTGCCGATATGGCAAAAGAGGCAGAACTGCCTGTAGTAGTTGTTGGCGACCTTAATGATGTAGCGTGGAGCCATACCACCGAACTATTCCTGAAAATGAGCGGCCTGCTTGATCCACGCCGTGGCAGGGGCTTTTTCAATACCTTTCATGCAAAGAACCCCTTTATGCGCTTTCCTCTGGATCATGCGTTTATATCGCCTGACTTTAAACTCAATAGCCTAAAGCGACTTAATAATTTCGGGTCTGACCACTTCCCTATTTTCATAAGCATTCAGTATGATCCACAGGCGGAAAAACAGCAGGAGCCACTGCATGCTTATAGTGATGATGTACAGGAAGCAGAAGAGAAGAAGGCGAAGGTTTAATTATTGCTGTGGATATTAAGCTAATATGTGAAACAAATGTATGATCAAATAAAACAGGTATAATTACGCATAGCTGTTTACTCCGTTTTTCATACGTTTATCCACTAAAACTTATTAATGAAACAGTATTATATTTATCTGGACAATGAGCAAAAAGGCCCATACCCCCTTGAAGAAATCATTAAGCAAATTAAAGTTGATACACTAGTTTGGCATGAGGGAATGCAGGACTGGCAAAGGGCTGACACAATTGAAGAAT
>JBQGDS010000247.1:0-8976 GCA_052039185.1 Flavobacterium sp. | reverse complement strand
ATAATGGCTTATATGCACAAGTTTATGATCATAAATTTCGGTATATTCATCTGCATCATTATAACCATATTTAGCAGATAAACCTATGTGCATCATAGGATCCATTGTTTTAAAATAAACATCTACTAATCTGTCTTTATAAAATGTCATCATTGCATCATAAACTTCTATATCATTAATTATTAAAGAATCATAAACAAAGGTTTTAGAAAGATCTTTAATTTGCTTGGCACTAATACTGTCAGGATAGTGCTTAAGAAAATCGTTAACATGCATACCAATTTTTATATTTGACACACTATAAGGTTGAGTTGTTGGTGCTGTTGATTTTTTTCTTTGGGCAAATCCTTCATTAGCACAAAGTATAATTAATAAAAGGAATAGTTTTTTCATATTACAAATTTAGATTGTAAACATACCAAAAAATCTCAAACACAAACTCTTAATAAACAAAAAAACCGCCCCAATATCTATTGAGGCGGTTTTTGCTATTCTGTTGCGATAGCGTTTCCTTTGCTATCATAAAAGCGGTATTCTAAATACGTGTAAGCGTCACGCGGTATTACTTTCACCCATTTTTTATGCTCAAAAAACCATTTTGAACGTATTGACGGGAAACCTTTAGTAAGGTATGCTGCCACAAAAGGGTGTGCGTTAAGCACAATTTTTTTGTGGTTTTTAATAATTCTTTCAAGGTCGGCCGTAATGCGGTCTACAATTAAAATTGGCGCCTCTATTTCCCCATTCTTATCGTTAGGGTTTTCTTCGCGCGTTTTAATATTCACCTCAGGCCTTACCCTTTGCCGTGTAATCTGGATCAGTCCAAATTTACTCGGTGGCAGGATCTTGTGTTTTGCTTTGTCGTCACTCATTTCCTCCCTAAGGTAGTCATACAGTTTCTTGCGGTTATCAGGGTTGCCCATATCAATAAAGTCAACCACTATGATGCCGCCCATGTCCCTAAGGCGAAGCTGGCGTGCTATTTCGGCAGCAGCTATCATGTTAACCTCAAGGGCGGTGTCTTCCTGGCTTAGTGCCTTGTTAGAGCGGTTGCCGCTGTTCACATCTATAACGTGCAGGGCTTCGGTATGCTCTATTATAAGGTAGGCACCCTTGCTCATGGAAACTGTTTTCCCGAAGGAAGTCTTGATCTGCCTTTCAATGCTGAATTTTTCAAACAGCGGCAGGTCTTTGTTTTGGTAAAGCTTGACAATGTTAGCTTTTTGAGGGGCTATCTCCTGCAGATAGTCCTTCGTTTGGTAATACAGGTCTTCATCATCAACATAAATACCGGTAAAGGTATCGTTAAAAACGTCGCGCAGTATTGATGAGGCTTTGTTAACCTCGCCCAGTACTTTTGACGGATGATGAGCTGATGGTATGCGTTTACACATGGCTACCCAACGATCCATAAGGTTGCTGAGGTCTTTATCAAGCTCGGCAACTTTTTTGCCTTCGGCCACGGTACGCACAATCACCCCGAATCCCTTTGGCCTGATGGATTGTACCAGGCGTTTCAGGCGGTCTTTTTCTTCTTTTGATTCTATCTTCTGCGAGATAGATATCCTGTCAGAAAAAGGTACAAGCACCACATAACGCCCGGCCAGCGAAAGCTCAGAGCTTATGCGCGGCCCCTTGGTTGATATGGGTTCTTTTACCACCTGAACAAGAACCGACTGGTTGGCGCTAAGCACATCGCTGATGGCGCCGTCTTTGTCGATTTCTTTGTCGAATTGGAAATTCTTGAGTGAATACTCTTTTACTTTACCTGCGCTTACAAGTTTTAAGAATTTCAGAAGGGAAGGAAGGTTAGGGCCTAAGTCATGATAATGCAGGAATGCATCTTTTTCAAAGCCAACGTTTACAAACGCGGCGTTAAGGCCTGCCACAGGCTTACGAATCTTAGCAATAAAGATGTCGCCTACCTGAAATTGGCTTTTGTCTTCCTTTTCCTTATGTAATTCAATTAGTTTTCCATCTTTTAATAAGGCAAAATCTACGGCTTCAGAACCAGATCGAATAATTAATTCTTTGTTCACACTGTACATTTTTATCCGTAATAAGTTACAGTCATACTTACAGTTCATAGTTTAAGAACGTGCTTAAACTGTTTGCTGTTACCATGCCTGTTTACTGTTATACAGATGGATTAAACAATTTTACAGGGATTGTTGTACCCGGAGGATGTCAGGCAGCAGTCACAGTTATCAGTAGGCAATGCCAGTCTGAAATCTATAATCTACAATCTGAAATCCGTTTTCAATGAACTTTTTACTCAAAAAAGAAAAAAGTAGTTTACACTACTTTTTCTTCTTGTGACGGTTAGCTCTCGCTCTTTTCTTACGTTTGTGCGTCGCTACCTTATGTCTTTTTCTTTTCTTACCACTTGGCATATTGTCTAAAGGGTTTGGTGGTTAATAAATTAGTTTACTTTAGCTTCGGTGTTTGTTTTTACTCCGTCAACAAATACTTTTGCAGGTTTGAATGCAGGGATATTGTGAGCAGGTATTTTTATAGTTGTATTTTTAGAAATGTTCCTGCCTGTTTTTTCAGCACGTGTCTTGATAATGAAGCTACCAAAACCTCTTAGGTAAACGTTATCTCCGGTCTCAAGCGAGTTTTTTACTTCTTCCATAAAAGACTCAACTGTTGCCTGTACATCTCCTTTTTCAAGGCCAAGTTTTTCCGAGATCTTCGCTACAATGTCTGCTTTCGTCATTTTCTTCTTAATTTATGAATTATGTGTGTATTTTTTTGAGTGTGCAAATATAAGAATTAAAAAAACAATAAATCAACGTTAACGCATTAAAATTTAATAACATAAACTAATACTTTTGTGGCGTGACAGCAAATTATGAGTTTTTCTAAACCTTTAATCGAGTGGTATTTACAAAACAGGCGCGACCTGCCCTGGCGAAAAACCACCCATCCGTACCCCATATGGCTCTCTGAAATAATGCTCCAGCAAACGCGGGTAGCACAGGGTTTGCCTTATTTTTTAAAGTTTATTGATGCCTTTCCAACGGTGTTTGATATGGCTGCCGCACCTGAAGAGCAGGTGCTTAAATTATGGCAGGGGCTGGGCTATTATTCCCGCGCACGAAACCTTCATGGCACGGCAAAGTACATTGCTCATGAGCTACAGGGGAATTTCCCTCCTGACTATGAAGGGTTGCTTAAGCTGAAAGGAGTGGGGGAGTATACGGCTGCGGCTATAGCATCTATCGCTTATGGGCAGGCTGTGCCTGTGGTTGATGGTAATGTATATAGGGTATTGTCCAGGTATTTTGGTATAGATACTGATATTTCGTCTTCCGGTGCCAAAAAGCAGTTTACGGCGCTTGCCGCATCGTTAATGCCAAAAGATAAAGCCTCAGAATTTAATCAGGCCATGATGGAGTTTGGTGCCCTGCAATGTGTGCCTAAAAGTCCTGATTGCACAGTATGTGTATTAAATGCAGATTGTGTTGCCTTTACTACCGGCCGTGTTGCCGAACTGCCGGTAAAGCTCAAGAAAACAAAAGTGACCAACAGGTATTTTAATTACCTTATTATACAAGACGCCGAAGAGAAAAGCATTGTCCAAAAGAGAACAGCTAAAGGAATATGGCATAACCTTTATGAGTTTCCATTAATTGAAACCGAAGGCCTATTGCCTGAAGAAGAAATTAAAGCACTTGTATATCAACAAGGGTTTGGCTTTAGTATTGATTCGGTACAGCTACTGACACCTGATATTATAGTGCACAAGCTGTCGCACCAGCATCTTCACATCAGGTTTTGGCAGATAACTACTTCACACTCGGTTTCAGGATTTTTATCTCCCGCAGAAATTAAAAAATATCCGTTCCCTATTGTGCTGCATAATTTTATAGAGCAGTATTGGCCCCCAACTTAAAAATTTAGTATATTTGAGTTAAACTCACCTGCTATGAACGGAACGCTGAACAAAGTTATGCTGATAGGCCATTTGGGCGATGACGTAAAGATACACTATTTTGAAGGGGGCAACTGCATAGGGCGTTTCCCGCTGGCAACTAATGAGGTTTATATTAATAAGCAAACCAATGAAAAAATAACGTCTACTGAATGGCACAACCTGGTAGTACGCAATAAGGCCGCCGAGATTTGTGAAAAATACCTCAGTAAGGGAGATAAGATATATGTGGAAGGCCGCATAAAATCGCGCCAGTGGCAGGCTGAAGACGGCACGACCAAATACACAACCGAAATTCAGGTGACCGAATTTACTTTCCTTACAACGAAAAAGGAGCTGGAAGGCCAGCCGAAACAGGGTACACCTGTGCAGGCAGAGCAAGCCAAGCCTAATTATGATATACAAAGCCTGGAATCGCATGACGATCTTCCGTTTTGATTGTTTAACTAACCTGTAAAATTTTGGACCCCGACCCCTCGAGTTTAACCGCGATTGATTATAACCTTATACCGGGTATTGCAATACTTTTGCTACTGCTGATTTGCTCGGCATTCATTTCCGGTGCAGAAGTAGCATTGTTTACTCTTACTAAAGATGACCTTGCTAAAATAAATGCCAAAAATCCTTATAAAGGCAAGCTGATAACATCTTTGCTTGAAAAGCCTAAAAAACTGCTTGCTACCATAGTTATTACCAATAACCTGGCTAATATTGCGCTTATCATTTTGTTTTTCAGGTTCAGTTCAGCATGGTTTAGTACCATTGCTCATCCAGCAGTTCAGTTTTTACTGCAGCTTGCAATTATAACGTTTACCATTTTGCTTTTTGGCGAGGTTATGCCAAAAGTATATGCAGGGCGTAACAGCATTCGCTTTAGCAAGCGGATTGTATATGTGCTTTATTTTCTCAGTAAAGTGCTTTCGCCACTAACCATCCCTATGCGTGAAACTACCCTATGGCTCAATAAAAAATTTGGTGTGCAGAAGTCGGGCTTATCAGTAGACCAGCTTTCGCAGGCGCTGGAACTTACGCATTATGGCGATGCGACGGATGAGGAGCAGAAAATCCTGGAAGGTATAGTGACCTTTGGCAATACTGACGTGAAACAGATTATGTGCCCACGGATTGATATTTTTGCCCTTAATATTGAAGAGCCTTTCGCTGCAATACTGCCTAAGATTATAGATAAAGGATTTTCGCGCATACCGGTGTACCGGGACAATATAGATACGGTAGAGGGCGTTCTGTTCATTAAAGACCTTATTCCTCATATTGATGATACGGATTTTAACTGGCAAGCAATTATAAGGGAGCCTTTCTTTGTGCCAGAAAATAAAAAACTGGATAACCTTCTCAAGGAATTTCAGGGTATGAAAAACCACCTGGCAATAGTAGTAGACGAATACGGAGGTACATCGGGGCTTATTTCGCTTGAAGATATCCTTGAAGAGATAGTGGGAGATATAAGTGATGAATTTGATGATGAGGATATAGTGTATTCCCGCATTGACGAAAGTAATTTCCTGTTTGACGGAAAGATAAATATCAAGGATTTTTGCCGTATTACCGATTGTGAAGAGGATGATTTTGAAGAGGCAAAAGGTGAGGCTGAAACTTTAGGTGGCTTTCTGTTAGAGCTTTCGGGTAATTTCCCTAAGAAGGGACAGAAAATTAAATTCAAAGGCAATATCTTTACCGTGGAATCTGTTGATAAGCGCCGTATAAGGCAAGTGAAATTTACATTGAAAAAATAAAAATGAGATTTAAAACTGTGTTAACCGGACTTGGACTGGCAGTAGCTATAGCATTAACTTCGGCTTCCTGCGGGGGCGATACGGTACCCAAGCCTAAAGCATACCTGAGGCTTGATTATCCTGAAGCGCAATATGAAATATATGATAGCAACTGCCCTTATAGTTTTGCTGTAAACACGATTTCTAAAATTAATGATAAGGGACAATGTAACATTACCATTGAATATCCTAAAATGAAGGCAACCATTTATATTAACTATAAGCCTGTAACCGGTAATAATCTTGAGGCGTTACTGCGCGATGCACAAAAGCTTACCTATGAGCACGTGATTAAGGCTGATGCCATACAGGAGCAACCATTTATAAACCCGCTGCGCCGTACCTATGGTATGTTTTACCAGGTTGGCGGAAATGCAGCAACCAACGCACAGTTTTATATGACCGACAGCACAAGGCATTTCCTGACAGGTTCGGTATATTTTTATGCTAAGCCTAACTTTGACTCTATAATGCCTGCCGCCAGTTATATTAAAGACGACATGCAGAATATTATGGAAACACTCAACTGGAAAAATTAATAGATAACATATAAATATAAAGGGAGCCAAATTGGCTCCCTTTATATTTATATCGAATTAGAAAAATTACATGCTCCCGCCTTTTGCATCGGCATGGCATAATTTTTTGGCATCAGCACCTGCTGCGCAGCATCCGCCTTTTTTCTCAGCGCTGCAACCAGCTTTTTCGTCTTTCTTTTTTTCTGCTGTTTTCTTTTCAGCTTTCTTTTTCTCAGTTTTTGGTTTTTCCTGATCCGGCTGGTAATAAGCCTTATCACCTGAAGACTTTACATCTGACACTTTGTAAGCACCGTCAGCAATATGTTCTACAGTTTCAACAAACTTTTCAGGAGTTTGCTTTGCAGGGTCAAACGATACGGTGGCTTCTTTTGTTTCAAAATTTACTTTGGCTTCCTGCACACCATCCATTTTTGCCAGTTTCTTCTCAATTGTGGCAGCACAGCCTACAGCGCAGGTCATGCCGTCAATTTTGAAAGAAGTGGTTTCCAGGTTGGCAGCAGTTTCTTTAACCTGAGTAGTATCGGTTACGGTTTCGCCATTCGTTTCAATATTACCGTCTTTAGATGTGTCTTTACAGCTCACAAAAAGTACAGATGCAAGCGCAAGAGCGGAAAGGGTGCTAACTATTTTCATTGTAATAAATTATTTTATGTTTTAACTGCCTTGTGCAGAGGTTACAAATTTATGTAAAAAGAATACTCATTTCTCAAAAGCTGCAAACTTTAAGACTATCAGGTAATAAAAAAGGCAGCCAACCGGCTGCCTTTTAAATATTCTTAATAAACCTGATTATTGGAAATCAGCAGCAGTTACGCCTTCGTTTATTTTAACCTCGGTAACTGTAAGGTCAATTTCAATACCTACGTTAAGGTTTATTTTGTGCGGAACTTTGATTCCTTTTACATCTTTATAATCGCTAAAGTATGTAGTCTGTGTCATTTTCTGGCCCATGGCTTCTTCTTCTCTTGCTTCAGCTACTTTGTAGCCTGTTTTTACATCATAGAAATAAGTTGTATTGCCTTTTACAACCGCATAAGCATCGTTACCGTTTACAGCTTCAATACCTTTAAGTTTAAGATCTTTATTATTTACAAGGTTAAGCTCTTCAAACGGAACTGCACCTTCCTGCATGTTTTTAAGGTCATCGCCTGTAAGCTCAACCCTTTGTCCCTGCTGAACCATGTAGCCTGACTTGTCAGTAACTACCTGCTTCATCATGCTCATGCCCATAGCTTTCATTTCAATGAACTGCTTTTTGTCAGCAGATACTTTTGTTGTAAGTTCAAGCGGAGTGCCCTGTACAGTACCTGTAGCTTTAGTAGCGATAGTTTTTACAGCTTTAAGCGCTTTTTCACCGCCAACAGCTTTAATGTAATTGTCAAGTACTGTTTTGCCTGTTACACCTGCGGGAACAGCTTTGTTGACTGCCGGTTTTTCGGTTGGGTTACCAAACTTATCAAAATAGAAGATCGGAATTTTGGTTTTTTCAAGTCCCGGAAGCACATCAGCAGCCTTACCTACAATTACCACACGTGCATTATCAGCAAGGAAGAATTTTTTAGCAGCGTTCCTTATGTCTTCAGGAGTAACAGCATTAATGTTCTGAATATAGTTTTCGTAGAAGTTTTCAGGGAGCTTCTGTGTTTGTGTCATTACAGCATAACGTGCAATGGTAGCAGGCTTTTCAATCTGCATTACAAAGTTGCCTATGTATTTCGCTTTTGCATTTTTAAGGTCTTCAGCCGATACAAGATCATTCCTCATTTTCTTGATCTCATTGAATATCTCGATAACAGCACTATCAGTTACAGCATTTCTAACTGAAGTTGACGACTGGAATGATGAAACATATTTGCCTGAACCTAATGATGAGTAAGCGCCATAAGTCCATCCGTGAGCTTCACGAAGATTAAGGAATAAACGGCCTTCGCCACCACCACCAAGAATCTGGTTAGCAAGGATAGAAGCAAAATATTCTTTATCTGTCATTTTAAGGTTCACCACGTTTACAACTGATATTTCAGACTGTACCGCGTTTGGCATATCAACAAAGTTGATTTGAGAGTACTGTACATCCTTAGGATCAGAGTACGAAACATTAGGCGCAGTGCCCGGTTTCCATGAACCGAAAAGTTTTTCAACCTGTTTTTTAACGTCTGCAAATTTAACGTCACCAACTACTACAAGGTATGCATTACCCGGTACAAAATAAGTTTCGTAGTTTGCCTTAACATCAGCAAGAGTTACGTTGTTTAGTGTTTCTTCGCTAAGGTATTCACCGTTAGGGTGGTTTTTACCATACGTAAGCACGTCAGTTACCCTTGATGCTACAGACGATACACTTTTCTCGTCAGCTTTAAGGCCTTCAATTATTTTAGCTTTTTCTTTATCAAACTCTTCCTGGGTAAATACAGGGTTAAGAGCGCCATCGGCCATTAGCTCCAGTATCCTATTAGAGTATTTTGAAAGTCCGCCTCCCGAAGCACCGCTTGCCCAGAAGTTGATATTAGCCCCTAAGTAATCAATTTCTTCGTTAAATGCGTCTTTCGACATTTTTTTAGTACCGTTACCTACCATTGCGCTTGCCATATCAGCAACACCTTTTTTAGCGCCTTCAGCATAAGGTGCGTTATCCATAGTAAGGCTGTAAGATACCCTTGGCAGTTTGTGGTTTTCTACCACCATAACTTTAAGGCCGTTTTTAAGG
>JBQGDS010000246.1:0-3041 GCA_052039185.1 Flavobacterium sp. | reverse complement strand
GGATACATTCAGGTTAAAAGTGAAATTGGCAGCGGTAGTATATTTACTGTTGGTTTCAGAAGATGCGATAGCTGACAGAGCAGAGTTTAGGAAGGGATTTAGAGTCGGACTTTCGCCATCATACATATGTAACCAACACTATAAATCTCATACTTCTTTAACAGCCACGATTTCGCCATAAATATTCAAACTGTACAGCATATTCAAGTAATGATTTGCTAATAGTGTGATTATGAAAGCGTACATACGAATTAATCGTTTATGAAAAGCGAATTACTTTAAGGACCGAATTTTGATTTAAAATGTTTTCTGTGACAGGATGCTTGGAAGAAGTGATTGTCGTTTTTTTAGATTTCTGCTTTTTCGTCTTGCGCAGATTCAGTCCTGCCATTATTTTTCCGACTAAAGATCGGGAGACTTTTAGCCCTCCAGCCCTTTAACTCAAGGCTGTATTTGGTACGACACTTTTTTCATTTTTTAAAATTAAAACATAGTTCTATTTACTTAAATTTAAAGTGCCTTAGTTTTTTGTGGCAAGAAACGCATCAATTCCAGATGAAAACTGCCACGATTTTGCCACAAAATTTTTGTGCAATTTTAAAAATTTTGCGGGTAGCTTAAAAACAAAAAAACCTGCAAAACATTGATTTTGCAGGTTTTACGATACTTTTTGAAAGTTTGCTTTGTTTTGAAAAAGCGTAAAACTCAATAAAAGTGGAGAAGATGGGAGTCGAACCCACGACCTCTTGCATGCCATGCAAGCGCTCTAGCCAGCTGAGCTACATCCCCAATATTTCGGGAGCAAATATACTATAAAAAATTTCCAAAAAACAAATATCAAAAAGCAAACTTTTAAAAATCCGCTTTCAGGAGTATATTTGCAATACAGCAAGCTAACAATCTACAATCATGACCATGACTGACAGGCCTAACGGCTCATTATATACCCACATTCAGAACAATATAGCAACAGTTGAATTTGGCCACCCGGCCAGTAATTCTTTTCCCGGAGAATTGCTGCAACGCCTGACGGAAGAACTAAACCTGCTAAGTAACAATAACGATGTAAATATCATTATCCTGAAAAGCCAGGGCGAAGGCGCTTTTTGCGCAGGAGCATCGTTTGACGAGTTGCTGGCGGTTGACAGTTATGATAAAGGAGCTGTGTTTTTTGGAGGGTTTGCCAGTGTTATCAATGCCATGCGTAACTGCTCTAAGCTTATAATCGGCCGCATACACGGCAAAGCGGTAGGCGGTGGTGTAGGCCTTGCTGCTGCTTGTGATTATGCACTTGCAACGGTAGACAGCGCTATAAAACTATCAGAATTTACCATAGGTATAGGCCCATTCGTAATTGCGCCTGCGGTAGAACGCAAAATGGGTAAGGCTTCCCTTGCGGAAATGACCCTTGCTGCACATGAATGGAAAAATGCCTACTGGGCACAGGAACACGGACTGTATGCCAAAGTATTTGAAAGCAGTAATGACTTGGATAAGGAATTGGAGAGTTTCACACAAAAACTGGCATCATATAACCCTGAAGCTTTAAGCGCCATGAAAAAAGTATTGTGGGAAGGTACCGAAAACTGGGATACACTGCTTACCGAAAGGGCCGGTATTTCAGGAAGGCTTGTACTATCTGACTTTACAAAAAAGGCATTAGGCCAGTTTAAAAAATAGCATCACCACGTGATTTCAGCCAGCCTGTAATGCTAAGGCGCTCCTGCTTTACAGGCTTTACCTCATGCTCCAGCACACGGCTTTCGAATATCACCATGCGCCCCTGCAGCGGATATATCTTTTCCTCTCGCTCGGTTCCGTTTTCATCAATATAAATGGAAAGCTCACCGCCGTACTCCGGTTTCCAGTCTTCATCGTTCAGGTAGCACACCATTGATAGTTTGCGGCGGCTGTCATTCTGAAACGTATCGAGGTGGCGTTTATAAAATGTGCCTTCGGGATATACCGCATAATGAAATTCTTTATCGGCAATGCCCATAAAACAGGTACGGTTAAGGTAAGTCACAAAATCATTTATCCTGCTGAAGAACTTCTTTTCGGCTTCACCTGCATTTTCCTCGTCAAGCCAAAGGATAAAATCACCCCTTATTGCCTCTACAATCTGCTCATCAGCTCGGTTACCAATTGCTGATTTCCTGAAAATATCTTCATCATATTTTTCAAGCAGGCTTTTGCGCAAAGCAGCTACTTCTTCAGCTGTGAAAAAATCATCGGCAATACTGTACTGGTTAGCCATAAGGCCGTCAATAATCTTCTCGTAGGCAGGGTTCAGGATAAATTCGTCCATATCAGTAATATTGCGTCAAATATAGGCGGAAAGCCGTTTGTGTGCAATAATTTGTACCTTTGCCTTTCAATAAATTACAATGAGCAAAATAAGGATTACCAAGCAGTTTAGTTTTGAAACCGGGCACGCCCTTTACGGGTACGATGGCAAATGCAAAAACGTACACGGCCACAGCTATAAGTTATCGGTTACCGTAATAGGTTCGCCTATAACTGACACCAATAATGTAAAATACGGTATGGTGATAGATTTTGGCGACCTTAAAAAAATTGTAAAACAGCATATTGTTGATGTTTTTGACCATGCTACCGTTTTTAATAAAAACACACCACATGTGGAACTGGCTAATGAACTGAGTGAGCGTGGCCATGAAGTTATTTTAGTAGACTACCAGCCTACAAGTGAAAACATGGTTATTGATTTTGCCAATAAAATAAAAAGCCACCTTCCGGAGAGTGTTCAGTTGTACTCGCTCCGCCTTCAGGAAACGGAAACTTCGTACGCTGAATGGTACCAAAGCGATAATTAAATCTTTAATCATATACCGATAAAAAGCAGCCCATGTGGGCTGCTTTTTGTTTATGAAGGTTGTTTTTGTTACTTCTTCACGATGATGAACTCCGAACGCCTGTTCTGTGCGTGCTGTTCTTCGGTACAGTTGTCTCCGCATGGTACCTTTGGCTCACTCTCGCCATATCCCTGGCCTGAGATCCTCGCCTTGTTGATACCTCTT
>JBQGDS010000245.1:0-2863 GCA_052039185.1 Flavobacterium sp. | reverse complement strand
GATCATTAGCGGATTTTTCATTTGGATAAATATATAGACAGGGCTTCTTAATCCCTGGAACCTCCAAGTATCCTTAGTCCGAAATAAACCAGCATAGCCAGCGAGCCTATTGCAGCAACTACATAAGTACGGGCTGCCCATTTAAGTGAATCTTCAGCACCTGCATATTCCTGCTGGGTTACCATGTTTTTGTTTTTAAGCCATGCCAGGGCACGGTTACTGGCATCATATTCTACAGGAAGAGTTACAAATGCAAATATGGTAGTTATAGAAAACAGCACCAGTCCCGCAACTGCAACACCAAAACCAATACCCGATGCTGCACCTAATATAAGGCCTATAATAATAAGCCATTGTGAAAGGCTTGATGATATGTTTACAAGCGGCACCATTTTGCTACGGAATTGCAGCATACCATAAGCCGTTGCGTGCTGAACGGCATGA
Source organism: Flavobacterium sp. (assembly GCA_052039185.1). Taxonomy (GTDB): domain Bacteria; phylum Bacteroidota; class Bacteroidia; order Flavobacteriales; family Flavobacteriaceae; genus Flavobacterium. Next base: position 2,419 of record JBQGDS010000245.1, on the reverse strand, counting down.
CCCACTTCATGGGCTGCAACAGCTGCAGCTGCTGCATTACGCTCATTATACACGGCTTCACTAAGGTTTACGGTTTTATCAGCTGGATTGTAATGATCCGTAAGGCGGCCGGGTGTCGAAATAACCTTCACGTCATAAATCCCGTTATCATGCAGCATTTTTTCCGCAATTTCCGCACCACTCATTCCGTTACGAAGATGTACCTTACTGTAATGCTCGAACTTACTCTTTAGCCTTCCGCTTACTATAAAGCTTACCAGTGCTATCAGTCCTATTATTATATAATATTCTAATCCTATCATTTTTAATTTGATTTTATTGTTGGTTATGAAACCTATATCAAATATAAAGCCAATCTTATCAGACTGGCTTAATGTGTTATTATGTCAGAACCGGTTACAGCCCTAATGTAAGTTTGGCATATGCACGGCCATGTCCTGCTTCTTTAACCGTATTATTCACGTCAGCATAATCTGATTTCCATTTACCATTGGTAAGTCCCCATTCGTAACCCAGATTCAGCCTTAGTGGAAATTTGTCTTGCAGGAATCCGAATGCCACTGATGGTCCGGCGTACAGCAATCCATTATTAATACTGATGTGTCCTGAATGCATACCCGGATCAAGATCATTAAGATCAATAACATTCCCCCTCCTGAAAATATCCATCTGTGTCCCTAAGTAAGACAAATCAGCTCCAGTTGAAACGAAGAATGATTTAGTCCTGTAAGGAACATAATGCCATCTTAGTTTTGCACCAAGACCTGCTGTACGAACCCTGTTAACAGCGTTCTTCTCATCAGAATAGTTCATATTAAATTCGAAATCCATCATCCACTTTTCCATATCTACATTATAGCCAACTGAAAATTCAGGCATTACATCAGGCATGCCCGATACCCCTGCTGCGCGAAGTTTATCGCTGATTTTATAGTCGCCTACAAAGGCAGCACCACCGGCAAAATAAAAATTGATTTTCCCTTTTTTACCACAGTAAACACTGTCTTTTTCTGTTGAAGAAGAAGATGACATTTCTACGATTTGTTCCTGTGCAAAGCCAGATAACTGAAACCCAACCGCACAAATTGCTGCAAGTACTAGTTTTTTCATAAGTGTAATTGTTTGTTGTTTAAAAATTTGATTGATAATTGATGTTCCACACAAACCAAATTGTGTGCCAAAATTTTCATGTTAATGGTTTTATTAACGCGAAAAAGCTGCAATTAATTGTATTACTGCAGCTTTTTCAAATATTCTTTTTATTGTTTATCCTACCAGATTAATGATTTTACCCGGAACGATAATTACTTTTTTAGGCGCCTGCCCATTAAGCTGTTGCACTGTACGCTCATCAGCAAGTATGGCTTTCTCTATTTGTTCAACCGAAAGATCCATTGGCAGTTCTATCTTAAAGCGCATTTTTCCGTTGAATGATACCGGGTATTCTTTGCTGCTTTCCACCAAATGTTCAGGATTGAAAACCGGGAACGGCACCTGAGATATGCTGCCCTGGTGCCCCAGCCTGTGCCAAAGCTCTTCGGCAATGTGCGGTGCGTAAGGCGAAATCAATATAGCAAGCGGCTCCAGTATGGTGCGCTCATGGCAATTGATGGCTGTAAGCTCATTAACCGCAATCATGAACGAACTCACCGATGTATTGAACGAGAAGTTCTCGATATCTTCCTGTACCTTTTTAATGGTACGGTGTAAAATCTTCAGTGCTTCTTTGCTGGCTTCGTTAGTGGTTACTATAAGTCCGTTGTCATCAAAATACAGCCTCCACAGCTTTTTAAGGAAACCGGAAACACCCGTAATACCCGCAGTGTTCCACGGCTTGGCCTGCTCCAGTGGCCCCAAGAACATCTCATAAAGCCTTAAAGTATCTGCACCGTATTGTTCGCAAATATCATCAGGCGTTACTACATTGTATTTGGACTTGGACATCTTTTCGACTTCGCGAGAAACTTTGAAAGTGCCGTCATCTTCTGTAATAAACTCAGCTTTCAAATATTCACTATATAATGGATGACTTCTAAATTCTTCCATATTTAACTCGTCAGATGAATTTACAAGATTTACATCAACATGAACCGGAATTACGCCATGATGAACCTGAACTCCTTGTCTTTCATACTGATCAAGGATTTTCGCAAGCTTAACTTCATAATCTACAACAGTAGATTGTTCATGTTTTATTTTTTCTTCCCTATCAAGTTTTGATGCAGAAATAAATATAGGCGGCACTCCTTTAATATGGTGAACTAATTTGTATGCAAAAGCACTCATCCCCAAAATCATACCCTGGTTAATCAGCTTTTTAAAAGGTTCTTCGCTGTTTATAAAACCGCGGTCTTTTAAAAACTTGTTCCAGAAACGGCTATACAGCAAGTGCCCGGTAGCATGTTCGCTGCCACCTATG
>JBQGDS010000244.1:0-12972 GCA_052039185.1 Flavobacterium sp. | reverse complement strand
GGAATAAGCCTTAACCTGCTTACAGTGCTCATGTTTATGTGCATATTCTTTATACTTAAGGGGCTTGCTGTAATGTTCGAAGGTTTTTACCAGGTAAAGCTACAGCAGTTTTTCATCAAGAAAATACGCCTTAATTATATAAACGGAATCAACAGCCTTAATTATAAAACCTTTGTATTATCTGATGTTGGTCAGATACAAAATTCTCTTACCGGTGAGGTAGACAGGCTTTCCAGGGCTTATACTTCCTATTTCCTGGCCTTTCAGCAGGCAGTTATGGTAGCGGTATATATGGCTTTTGCATTTGTTATAGATGCCCAGTTTGCCGTATTGGTAGGTATAGGCGGTGTATTTTCAAATCTGGTATATAAAACCATTTTTAAGAAAACAAAAGGCGCTTCTGTAAAACTCACTGCTTACGCCAATATATTTCAGGGACTTATAATACAGCACGTAGCTAATTACAAATACCTTAAAGCAACCGGCTCATTAGGCTCTTATGGTAAAAAACTGGTCAATGGCGTTGACAAGATAGAGAACAATAACCGAAGGATTGGTATTCTTTCAGCAATTGTAAAAGGTTCCCGTGAACCACTTATTATAACAGTAGTATGCCTTGTAATATATATACAAACTACTGTGCTGGAATCTCCGCTTGGACCTATACTTATGAGCTTGCTGTTCTTTTACCGCGCACTTGCAGCACTTATGGGAATGCAGACTGCTTATAACTATTTTCTTGGTAATGTGGGGTCATTGGCTAACATGACAGAATTTAGCGCGATGCTGACTGCTAATGCAGAAAAAAAGGGTGTTCAGGAAGTAAGTTCTTTCGAAAATAGCCTTGAGCTTAAAAACGTTTCTTTCGCATACAAAGAGAAACCTATCCTTAAAAACATAAATCTTACAGTAAACCGAAACGAAACTATAGCCTTTGTAGGTGAGAGCGGCAGCGGTAAGACTACGGTTGTAAATATGCTAGCAGGCTTGTTCAGGACTGATTCCGGCAGCATTTATATTGACGGTAAGGACAGGGAAGATATAAACATAGTTTCGTATCAGCAGCGGGTAGGATACATCACTCAGGATCCTGTAATATTTAACGACACGCTGTTTAATAATGTTACCTTTTGGGATGAGCCCACGCCAGAAAATAAGGCGCGTTTTGCTGATGCTGTAAAAAGGGCTTCACTTTCAGATTTTATAAATAATCATCCTGATAAGGAAAATGCTGAACTGGGTAATAGTGGCGTGAACCTTAGCGGAGGACAAAAGCAGCGTATTTCAATTGCGCGCGAGCTATATAAAGATATAGACATACTTATACTGGATGAGGCCACATCGGCACTGGATTCGGAAACCGAACGTGCCATCCAGGAAAACATACATGAGCTTAAAGGTAAATATACCATTCTTATAGTTGCACACAGGCTGTCGACAATAAAAGATGCTGACAGGGTAGTATATATGAAAGATGGAGAGATTGTACACATTGATACTTTTAAAGGGCTTGTGGAAGCCGTTCCTTCATTTAAAAGAATGGTAGAATTACAGGGAATAGATTAATCAAACAAACAGATATTAATTTAAAATAAAAATCGGTCATGGATCTTAGCGGAAAATCGATATTAATTACCGGTGGCACCGGATCGCTTGGAAAGGCACTAACAAGCCATATCCTTAAAAATCACAGCAACATAAAAAGGCTGGTTATTTTTTCAAGGGATGAGCAGAAACAATTTCAGATGGCGATGGAATACCCGCCACACCAATACCCGCAAATGCGTTTCTTTATTGGTGATGTGAGGGATAAAGAACGCCTAATGCGTGCCATGCAGGGAGTTGATTATGTAATTCATGCCGCAGCAATGAAGCATGTACCGATTGCAGAGTATAACCCTGATGAGTGTGTAAAAACCAACATACACGGTGCACAGAATGTTATTGATGCCTGTCTTGCCAGTGGTATTGAGCGTGTTGTAGCGCTTTCTACTGATAAGGCATGTGCGCCAATTAACCTTTATGGTGCTACAAAACTGGCTTCAGACAAGCTTTTTGTAGCGGCCAATAATATAAAAGGAGCTAATCCTATACGTTTTTCTGTGGTTCGCTATGGTAACGTTATGGGATCAAACGGTTCAGTTATACCATTTTTTATCAATAAAAGAAAAGAAGGCAGGCTACCAATTACCGATCCTGAGATGACACGTTTCAATATTTCGCTTCAGGGCGGTGTTGATATGGTAATGCATGCTATGGAGCACGCATGGGGCGGTGAAATATTCATCCCAAAAATTCCTTCATACAAAATTACTGATGTAGCTGAGGCTATCGGGCCTGAATGTACGCATGAAGTTGTAGGTATTCGCCCGGGCGAAAAAGTACATGAGGAAATGATTACCCCGTCAGATTCATTCTATACGTATGACCTTGGCAGGTATTATACTATTCTGCCTGCAACCCATAAATGGGAGCTGGAGGATTTTATAAAGTCGTTCAATGCAGTTAAAGTACCTGCAGGATTTGCATACAACTCCGGCGATAATGAAGAATGGGAAACTATAGAATCATTAAGGAGCCTTATTAAAGAACACGTTGACCCAACTTTTAGCTAAGATGAACGCTATACCTTACGGAAGGCAGAACATTACTGAGCAGGATATTGCAGTAGTAATTGAAGCACTGAAATCAGACTATTTAACGCAGGGACCTCGTATCAAAGAATTTGAAGATGCCTTTGCACAATATATTGGTTGTAAATATGCGGTGGCTGTTGCCAATGGTACAGCTGCACTACATCTTTGCACCCTTGCGCTTGATGTGAAAGAAGGACAGAAGGTTATTACCACACCTATTACTTTTGCAGCATCGGCAAACTGCGTGCGTTACTGCGGTGGCGAGGTTGTTTTTGGTGATATTGACCCTGAAACATACTTACTTGATATTAAGTCTGTAGAAAAGTTACTTGAGGAAGCTCCGGCGGGTACATATACAGGTGTTATACCTGTTGATTTTGCAGGCCGTGCGGTTGACCTTGAAGCCTATAAACAATTGGCAGAAAAATATAACCTTTGGATTATAGAAGATGCATGCCATGCACCCGGAGGTTATTTTATTGATAGTACAGGGAAACAACAAAACTGTGGTAACGGAAACTTTGCTGACCTTGCTATTTTCTCATTCCACCCGGTTAAGCACATTGCTTGTGGCGAAGGTGGTATGATAACTACTAACGATGAAGCTTTATACAAAAAGCTGATGATGTTAAGAACACATGGTATTACCAAAGAACAGGATAATTATACAAATAGTATTGCTTTTGCAAACGGCAATGAGGTAAATACAGGTGACTATCCTATTTGGTATATGGAAATGCAAACCCTTGGCTACAATTACAGGATAACTGATTTTCAGGCAGCATTAGGTACAAGTCAGCTTGAAAGGGCAGACGAAGGTGTACAGCGTAGAAGGCAGATAGCCAAAAAATATGAAGATGCTTTTAAAGGGGTTGATTTTATAAAAGGACAGTCAGGCGCAGTTGAAGGGCATGCCTACCACCTCTATATTATAGAGGCTGACGACAGGCTTGGGCTTTACAACCATCTGCGTACTGAAAAAATATTTGCGCAGATACATTATATCCCGTGCCACCTTATGCCATACTATCGTGAATTAGGCTGGAAAGAAGGCGACAGGCCAAAATCTGAAGAATATTACAGGAATTGTATCAGCCTGCCAATGTATCCTACGTTAACGGATGATGAGCAACAGTTTGTAATTGATACCATTAAATCATACTATGGCGCATAGCGAAAAGCTGGGACTTGGCACTGTTCAGTTCGGGCTTAATTATGGCATATCCAACACCGGCGGACAAACTTCGCAGGAAGAAGTAAGCCGTATACTTGCAGTTGCGCTGCAAAATAATATTACAATGCTTGATACTGCCTCGGCCTACGGAAATGCCGAAACAGTATTAGGACATGCAGGTACTTCAGGCTTTAAAGTAGTATCTAAGTTTATGACTCCCGCTGAGGGAGAAGGTATTTCAGCTCAGTTTAATACCAGTCTGAATAGCTTAGGACAGAATACCCTTTACGGATATCTTGCCCACAGGCCGGGTGAACTTGCCAATAATCCATTTTTATGGAACGAGTTGCAAAGCCTTAAAAATGATGGTTTCGTACAAAAAATCGGTTTTTCCCTTAACACAGTCGAGGAACTTGAAGCTTTGCTGGATAAATATATGGAGCCTGATTTAATACAGGTGCCTTACAATTACCTGGACAACCGTTTTGAAAAGTTGATGGTGGAGTTGCATGAAAATGGTTGTGAAATACATACAAGGTCGGCATTTTTACAGGGATTATTCTTCAGAGATACCGAAACATTACCTGCATTTTTTGATGAGGTAAAACCTGTAATTACCGAACTTCAAAAAAACAGCTTATTATCAGGTAGTTTATTGAAATATGTACTCGACAAACCATTTGTTGACAAAGCCATAATAGGTGTTGAGAACGTTGAACAACTTGAGCAAAATTTAAAAGAAATTCACTCAGCACAGCCATTACCGGAATTAGGGTATGGTTTTTCTGAAACTATATTAATGCCAATGCATTGGCCCAAAGCATGAAAAAGTTACGATTAGGAGTATTAGGAATGAGTGAAGGAAACGGGCATCCGTATTCCTGGAGTGCCATTTTTAATGGCTACGACATGCAGTATATGAAAGACTGCCCTTTTCCCGTAATACCTGATTATCTTCAAAAAGAAGATTTTCCTTCAGAATTTCTTACAGAAATGGGCGAGGTAACTCATGTTTGGGCGCAGGAAAGGCATATGGCAGAACATATTGCAGCTGCTGCACGTATAGCTAATGTTGTAGATGAGGCTGAAGATATGATAGGCGAGGTTGATGCAGTTTTACTTGCGCGTGATGATGCCGAGAATCATTATGAGATGGCTATGCCTTTTATAAAGGCAGGATTGCCAATATTTATTGATAAACCATTTGCACTATCGCTAAAAGAAGCTGAAGAGATGCTGGCTGCACAGCAATTCAATAACCAGATTTTTACCTGTAGTTCTTTACGTTATGCAGAAGAGCTAATACTTACTGATAACGATAAAGAAACTCTTGGTGAAATAAAATTTGCTGAGGCTACAATCGGAAAAAAATGGGAAACCTACGGTATCCATATTTTAGAACCTATAGTAGCACAGCTGCCAAACAGGGGAAATTTAATTTCAGTTACGCCGGTTAAGCACGGTGAAATTCAAGTTGTGACTGTAAAATGGGATAACTCTATAGTAAACCTTAAAATGACAGGCTCAATACCGTCACCGCTTATATTCACATTCTACGGTAATAAAGGTAATATTCAAAAACGTTTTACCAATAGTTTTAGTTCGTTTAAAAATTCCCTTAAACATTTTGTTCAGGGTATAAATAGTAATGAATTGCTTATAAGCCGTACTGAAACGTTGCAAATTGTTGAAATTCTGGAAAAAGGCAGATGTTAAAAATATTAATAATAGGTTTAGGTTCGATAGGAAGAAGGCATTTAAGCTGCCTTAGCGAAATTGGCGGAATTGAGCTTGCCGCACTTCGAACATCAAAAGGTACTTTAAAAGATGCTTCAGGGATAAAAGAATTTTATACTATTAAAGACTCACTGCGTTTCCAGCCGGATGGCGTACTTATTGCAAACCCTACATCACTACATGTGCAGTCTGCATTGCCTTATCTTGAAAAAGGTATACCTGTACTCATAGAAAAGCCGGTAGCGTATTCATTAGAAGATAGCATTAGCCTTGAACCATATAGTGAGCTAATACGAATTGCTTATTGCAGGCGTTTTCATCCTATAAATGATATAATAAAAACTATCATTAGCTCTGAGAATGTCTTTAAAATGGGTTTTAAGCGATCATACTACTTGCCTAAATGGCATCCTTATGCGGATTATAGGACTGAATATACTGCAAAAAAAGAATTGGGAGGAGGTGTTATAAGGACATTATCTCACGAAATTGACTTAATGATAAATTGGTTTGGTGCTCCTAAAAATTCTGTAGGTGTTGTGGATAAAGTTTCACACTTAGAAATAGATACAGATGACTACGCTTTTTTTAGCTGTAAGTATGAAAAAGGTTTTCGGGTAAATTATGAGTTGGATTTCTTTTCTCCTGAAAATATAAGCACTGGTGAAATGTATGTTGAGAAAGGAAAATATTGGTGGGATAATGAAAACATTTGGTTTACAGATTATGAACAGGTAAATGCTACTATGGTTCATAATTTTAACAGTGATGTTAATAATACTATGTATGTTGATCAGATGAAAGATTTTATTACTTTTATATCATCTGGAATTAGTAAAAACGCGACATTAAAAGAAGCTCAGCAAACCTTAGAAATAATTGAAAAACTTGATGTCTAAAAGAAAAATTATAGCTGTCATCCCTGCAAGGGGTGGGTCTAAGCGCGTCCCGGGTAAGAATATTATGGATTTTTGTGGAAAGCCAATGATTGCGTGGACTATTGAGGCCGCTAAAACATCAGGGCTATTTGACAAAATTATAGTAAGTACCGATGATGAGGAAATTGCAAAAGTAAGTCGGGAATGGGGTGCAGAAGTACCATTTCTTCGGGATAACAAGGCTGATGACTATAGTCCCGTAAGTGAAGCTACAATTGTTACGTTAAAACAACTTGAAGCAGCAGGAGAACAATTTGATGATGTAGTACAGCTATTTGCGGTTTGTCCACTCCGAACTGCTGAAGACATAAAGTCAGCTTATTCTTTTTATACGGAAAAGGGTAGGCCATTTGTTTTGTCATCATTTAAATATGTATGGATGAATCCTTGGTGGGCAATGAAATTTAATGATCAAAATGAAGGAGAACGTATATTTAACTCAACCAATAAGCGTTCTCAGGATTTGCCCGAACTTTTTTGTCCTACAGGCGCTATCTGGATTGCAGATGTTCAATCATTGTACGAAGATAATAGCTTTTATGGTAAAGGGCATATATTTTGGGAAATAGACTGGAAACATGCGGTTGATATTGACAATTATGAAGATGTTGTTTTAGCACAATTATTTTATAATCTATAGTGAGTAGAGTTTTATTTCGTGTTGATGGAGGAAATGTATCAGGGTTAGGACATGTTTCAAGGTGTTTAACAATAGCAGAAATACTGATTCAAAAAGGCTGTGAATGCTTATTTCTAATAAAAACCGACAATATTGAAAAAATAGATCTTTTTTTTGTTAATAAAGAGGTACATTTTATTGATCGTATATATCTCGATTCTAATAATGATGAATTTGATTTTATTTTAAATTTAAGTTTTGATTTTCTAGTATTAGATCACTACTTAATTGACGAAGCCTATCAGAGAAAGTTAATTTGTAATTATATTAAATGGGGGCAATTTGACTACAAGGCAAGTGATTTTATTTATGCTGATGTAGTTATAAATCCAAATCCTTATGCACATGTAGATTTGTATAACCATATTACAAGAGAAAATGCTACGAAGTTGGTAGGCTCTGATTATAGCATAATTAGAAAAGAGATTTTAAATGCAAAAATTAACAAAGTCAGTAATAATATTTTTATTTCTATATCTGGAGGAAATGACAATGGTATAAATTATGAATTATTAAATGTCTTTAAAAATTATCCGTACTATAATTTTTACTTTAATATAACTGATAATACTGTTTATAGAGATGATATATTAGGCATCATAAGTGAATATGATTTTATGTATATTGTAAAAAATGAAGCTGATTTTGTAGATAAACTTTCAGTTTCTTCAATTGGTATAACTTCAGGAGGTGTAACTTTATTGGAAATGGCTTTTTTGCAAACACCTTCAGTAATATTGCCATTTATGAAAAATCAAAAACTTAATGCTGAATATTTCGAAAAGCATGGTTTAGGTAAAAGTTATAATCATGTGGGAACTTTTATTGATGAGCTGAAATCAGGCAGTTTTATATTTAGTTCATTGAATTATCCCAAAATTAATATTGTTGATGGTAAAGGAGCAGAACGTATTGCAATTTTAATAATGGATACATTATGATAAAAGTAATTATTGTAGGTGGTAAAGGAAATGGTACTGTTGTACTAGCTGGGTTAATTGACATGATACAAAAACATGGGGCAAAATACTCTTTTCTTGGTTTTGTAAATGACAATTATCCTGATATTGATAGCGTTGATGGTTTTCCTGTAATTGGAAAATTTGAAAATATAAAAAAAATATGTATAGAAAATGATGCTTATTTTATAAATGCAATTACATCTACTAAAACCATGCCTTTTATAGATGAAAAATATTTAAGCGTTTTTTCCGATTATAAATCTAGAACTATTTCGATTATACACCCGACATCTTTTGTAGGATATAATACAACTATAGGTAAAGGGGTTTTTGTAGGACCAAATAATTATATTGGTCAAAATGTATTTCTCGACGACATGGTTTTTATTCATTCGCAATCTTATATAGCTCGCGATTCAAATATAGCTGAATTTAGTTACATTGCTCCTCAGGGGTATATTGGGGCTGATGTCAGGGTAAAGAGGAAGTGCTACTTCGGTATTAATGCACTTGTACGCGAAAAACTTACTATAGATGAAAATACAATTATTGGTATGGGAGCAATAATTTTAGAGTCAACTACAAATGGAGGTATTTATTTTGGAGAAAAATCGAGAAGAAAAAATTAATTAAATGACAGAAAATAAAGTATTTATTATTGCAGAATTGTCTGCTAATCATAATGGTAATTTAGATCTAGCTAAGAAAACTGTTGACGCAATTGCTGATGCGGGCGCTGATGCGGTTAAAATACAAACTTATAAACCTGAAAGTCTTACTTTAAATGTAGATAATGAATATTTTGGCCCACGTAAAGATGGTTTGTGGAAAGGATTTAGACCATGGGATTTATATGTTGAAGGTTCTTTTCCGTATGAATGGCATTTAGAACTTAAAGAATATGCAGAAAGTCAAGGCTTGATTTTTTTCAGTACTCCTTTTGATAAAGAAGGGGTTGACTTACTTGAATCTCTAAACATACCAATTTATAAAGTAGCATCATTAGAAATCACAGATATTCCTTTAATTGAATATATAGCGAGTAAAAAGAAGCCTATGATTATTTCAACAGGTGTTGCTAAATTGTCTGATATTGAGCTTGTTGTGGAGGCGTGTAGGGGGTCAGGTTGTAATGACATAACTTTGTTAAAATGTACCTCGGAGTATCCTGCGCCAATAGAATCTGCAAACTTAAAAACTATCCCTAACCTTAAAGAAACTTTTAAAGTTAATGTTGGTGTAAGTGATCACACTATGGGGACCACAGTGCCAATTGTCGCAGTTGCATTAGGAGCTAAAGTTATAGAAAAACACATTATACTTAGTCGTAATTTAGGAGGTCCTGACGCAGAATTTTCAATGGAACCAGATGAATTTAAATTAATGGTGAATCAGATACGCCAAGCTGAATTATCATTAGGGACTGTGAATTATGATGTTTCTGAAAAGAATATATTAAGAAGAAGATCCATTTTTGTGTCCCAAAATATAAAAGTTGGGGACATAATAAGTCTAGAAAATATTAAATCTGTTAGACCAGGTTACGGAATGCACCCCAAGCATTTATCAGAAGTTCTTGGTAAACGTGCTAAAGTAGAATTATCGAAAGGAACACCACTTAAAAATGATTATTTAGAATAACTTAATGCTCGAAAATCATCCAAACCCTGTCTATCTAACTGCATCTTCGTCTGAAAGGATTGTTCTTACTGATGAGTTGATAACATTACTTTCACAAGAACTTAATAAAATACATGATTCTAACTATTCAGAAAGATTTTGGAAAATTGTAGCAGGCCCATATATAAATTCTGTGATTAGCAGGATGACTATATTATCATCACAGGTAATTACAGTCAAACCTTTATTTGAGCCTATAAATGGTGTAGCGTTGCCTTCTAAAAAAGAAAGACTTATAAAGTCTTTAAGGAACAGGGCTAAGTCAATGCAGACATCAAAAAATTATAATACTATAGTTGTATCTTTGAAAGATAATGATAATGTTGCATTAGGCTTCCATGACCCGTTAAGCCTTACAAATGATATTGGTGCTGTATACTTGCCAGATTACTTTCATAAATTCAGTAAAAGGAACAATATAAAAAGGCATAAGGTAAATACAATTGCCCAAAGTAAAACAGACTTGTATCTGCGTAATATAATAAGCCAGTTACCGGAAATATATGTGGAATATTTTGATGAAATGTTAAGTGTTATTCCACTCTATAATCCTGAAAAAAAAATACTTCATACGTCATTTATTGATTCGTTTTATATGAAGTTTCTTGTAGGGATATATCTAGAGAAAGGAGCCGGACTTAATTATTACCAGCACGGTGCATATTATGGAGAAATAACTAATCATAATGCACATAGGAACGAATCGGGCATTGCTGATAAATTTGTTACATGGGGTTGGAAGATAAATGATAATGATGTTCCGGGTAAAGCTTACAGGCTTGAAAAATTCAAGAGGGATTATAATTCTGTTCATGATAGTTCCTATAGTTACGATTTACTTTTTTGCTATCCTAAAGTAAATAACAGAAATATAAAACAGCTTAAAGAATATACCGAAAAGCTATCAGGTAAGCTGGACAGGCAGAAATATAAGAGGCTTTTGGCAAGACCAAGGCCAACTATAAAAATACCTTTTATTTCTAACAAAATAGGATTTAATATTGCCAAAGACATTTCTATTGATGCTGCTAAGAAACCGATGTATGAAGTTCTGGCAAAATCCAGGCTTGTTATACAGTTTACTATACCCAGTACCAATTTTTTTGAATGCCTGTATGTGAACCATCCTACTATTGGTATTTTAAGTAATGACAATCCTACAGATATTGTAAAGCCTTATTATGATTTCTTTTTACAAATAGGTGTCCTGCATAATGATTTTGATTCTCTTGTCAACCATCTTAATAAAGTTAATGTTGATGAATGGTGGAAAGAAGTTACAGGGCATCCTGTATATAAGGAATTTAAAGATAAATTTTTAAAAGCGGTATAATTTATCAGAAATAATCTGGTATAAGTACTACTATAGTCATGAGTAAAAAAATTTTAATAGTATCATCGGTATTTTATCCTGTAAATTCTCCAAGGGCTAACAGGGCTACTGAACTTGCCAAACAATTTGCCAGAGATGGTCATAATGTTACAGTATTAACTCCAAGGAATGAAAATTACCATAATGAATTTGAGTCCAAACATAATATTGTTATAAAAGACCTTGGCAAGCCAAAATGGAAACCTGCCGAAATAAAAGGTTCAGGTATAGGTTTACTTGCCCGCCGGGCTGTTGTACGATTCTCAAAACTTTTATTTGAATATCCTACAATCGAATTTATGGGACTTGTTAAAAAGGCGCTGAAAAAAGAGAAAACTCATTACGACTTATTAATATCAATTGCAGTGCCCTATCCGGTGCATTGGGGTGTAGCAAAAGTTAGGAGTAAAAAAAATAAAATTGCCGATGTTTGGGTAGCCGATTGCGGAGACCCGTTTATGGGTAAAGAAAATGATACTTTTAAAAGTCCTTTTTATTTTAAGTATGTAGAAAAATGGTTCTGTAAAAAAACAGATTACCTTACTGTACCTACGCAAGGATCCATTAATGCATATTATCCTGAATTTCGTGATAAAATAAAAGTAATATCACAAGGGTTTGATTTCAATGAAATTAAACTCCCTGAAGGGCCCGTAAATAATAGTGTGCCTAATTTTTGTTATCCGGGATTATTTATAAAAGACAGGAGAGATCCTAAAGAATTACTTGTATACCTTTCAGGACTAAAGAAAGACTTCAGGTTTTATATCTATACAAATAAAAGGGAGCTTGTAGATCCTTATATAAAGAAAACTGACGAACGTTTTATTGTAGCCAACTACATTCCGAGAGAGGAACTTATAGTAAAACTCGCCTCAATGGATTTTCTTGTAAACTTTGATTATCCTCACGGAACACAAACGCCAAGTAAACTTATTGATTTTGCAATGGTTAAAAGGCCTGTACTTAGTGTTATTACCAATAAACTTAATAAGCAGGCTGTAGATGAGTTCTTAGAAGGCAATTACACAAAACAATATATGGTAAAGGATGTTGACCAATACCGTATTGAAAATGTATGCGCTAAATTTTTAAGTTTAACAGATTGATTTCAACACGGCTAAACTCTACCGAGAAAAATAATATCATTTTCATTTGGGTGCTGTTTTTAATAGCGCCTGTAGTTTCTTTATTTGTATCTATAAAAAATATCCGTTCGGTATGGGCCATGAATATTTTATGGGCTTTTGTTACCTTTTACGGGTTTACATTCTCAATAGGGTCTGATACAGCTGAAAGCGATATAAACAGATACATTTCCTGGTTTCATAACATGAGGTCTTCAGGAATGGATTTTAAAGACCTTACTGCTTTATTGTATGTAGATAAGGATTATGCCGATGTGTTACAGCCCGTGCTTACTTTTATGGTATCAAGGCTTACTGATAATTCTGCGTATTTAACGGCAGTTTTCGGTTTGGTTTTTGGCTATTTTTACTCCAGGAATTTAGGTTTTGTAGTAAAGAGATTAGACGTCCGGTCTCCATTCCAGATTTATTTTCTCCTTTTATGCTTCGCATTGGTTGCACCCATATGGTTAATAAATGGTTTTAGGTTTTGGACTGCTACGCATATATTTTTCTATAGTGGTTTTCTTTATGTATTTGAAAAACGAAAGCAATACATTATACTTTTATGTTTAACTATTTTCGTCCACTTTTCGTTTATTGTTCCGGTATTTGCTTTTCTGCTTTATGTAGTATTAGGGAACAGGCCTAAAATATTTTTTTATGC
>JBQGDS010000243.1:0-2600 GCA_052039185.1 Flavobacterium sp. | reverse complement strand
AACTGGCGTCGTTTGTTTCGGTGTCGGACGAGCAGAAAGAATACTTCAAGAAAAAATATGTAGGGCTTATCAATCCTGAATATATTAAATTTGTGATGGATAAAGATGATAACATGGTTGCCTTTACTATTGTGATGCCAGATTTTGGTGAAGCATTAAAAAAAGCAAATGGAAGATTATTCCCTTTTGGCTTCCTTCATTTGTTAAAGGCTAAAAAAAAGAGTAAAAATGTGGTTTTTTATCTGATTGGTATTGATCCGGCTTATCAGAATAAAGGCGTTACCGCAGTTATTTTTGATGAATTTTACAAAGTATTTGCTAAAAATAATATAGATCAATGTATACGCACACCTGAACTGGAAGATAACCATGCCATGCATAACCTGTGGAAACATTTTAATCCGGTTATTAATAAACGAAGAAGAACTTACCGTAAAGAATTATAACAGACAACCCTGCCGATGGCAGGGTTTTTAATTTAAGTTTCAATGCAGTTATGCATTTTTAGCAGCTTTTAGTGTGTCAATAGCCTGTTGAGCATTTGACAGTTCAGCATAACGTACGGCAGTATTGCCCCTTTCGTCTTTTGCCTTAATATCAGCACCTTTGGCAATAAGTAGATTAATAATCTCTACATTGTTGTAACGTGCGGCAAGCATAAGTGGTGTCATTCCGTTTGATCTTTCGTTCACATCGGCACCGTACTCAATAAATTTTTTAACCGCTTCAACATCGCCCTTTACAATAGCATTGGCAAGTGGTGTAATATTACGGTTATACTCCTTAACTAACTCAAACTGCGGAGTTGAATTTACATTTGCTGCAACGGCAACATTACTAAAAGCTACAAGAGCAAGTCCTAAATAAATGATCGTTTTTTTCATGATAGATTGATTTGATGAGTATTTATTGTTTTTAAATTGCTTTGCTATGATACGGTTGATTAGGCCGTTTAATATATAGACGTGAGAAAGAACCAAAACGTTACTGTAAAAAATTATTTTAACATAATTTTAACAAATAAATTCTGTTATGCCTGCATATAAAAAAGTAGCCGTACTGCATAAACAGTACGGCTACATGATATTTCTATTGAAAATTATTTCTTTAAAAAATCTAAAACATTTTTTTCAATACGGCTATTAATATCAGAAATATCTGCCTTTCCGAATTTTTCGCCTATTATATTTTCATACAATTCAATGTACCTGTCCGATACTGTTTCAATATATTCATCAGTCATTTCAGGTATTTGTTGCCCGTCTTTACCCTGAAAGTCGTTTGCAATAAGCCATTGCCTTACAAATTCCTTACTTAGTTGTTTTTGCTGCTCACCCGAATTTTGACGTTGTTCATAACCATCTGCATAAAAATAACGTGATGAGTCTGGTGTATGTATCTCGTCAATTAGTACAATTCTCCCGTCTTTGGTCTTTCCAAATTCATACTTTGTATCTACCAATATTAGTCCTCGTGATGCAGCAATCTCGGTGCCTTTTTCAAAAAGGGTTCGGGTATATTTTTCAAGAACACGGTAATCTTCCTCGGTCACAATACCTTTTGTAATAATATCGGTACGGGATATATCCATATCGTGCTCGCCATTATCAGCTTTTGTTGTTGGCGTGATTATAGGAGATGGAAATTTATCATTTTCCTTCAATCCTTCAGGAAGCTCTACTCCACATAATATCCTTTTGCCGGCAGCATATTCTCTTGCCGCATGGCCTGACAGGTAACCGCGTATTACCATTTCCACCTTAAAAGGTTCGCAAAGGTAACCAACGGCAACATTAGGATCGGGTGTGTCGATAAGCCAGTTAGGCACAATATCCTGTGTAAGGCGCATAAATTTGGTAGCAATCTGGTTCAGTATCTGCCCTTTGTATGGTATCCCTTTTGGCATTACCACATCAAATGCCGAAAGCCTGTCGGTAGCAACCATAACAAGCAATTCGTCATTAATGTTATATACATCCCGTACCTTGCCTTTGTATACTGATTTTTGCCCGGGAAAATTAAAATTTGTAGTGGTGATGGTGTTCATCTTTGTTGTGTTGTTGTTTATGCTGCGAAGATAAAAAAGTTCTACAATTTATTTATCCAGGTTATGATTTCGTTTACAGCATCAGGATGAATTTCGTACATATTTGCCAGTGTCAGCTTGCCCGAAGTAAGATAATGATTCAGCCCTTCTCCCCTTTTTACAGTAATGTTGCTATTACCAAAACTTTCCAGTAATTTGGTTTCTGATGTGGGGTCTACATATGTGTCATATGTACCCACAATATAAAACAATGGTATTTCAATGTTTTTATAAGCAGGCTCAAAGTCTTTCTTAACAATATCTTTTTCAGATGCTACGGTGAGGTACGGAAACCGTACATAATCTTTATCAGTATATTTCAGTTTTTTATATTCTTTGTCCAGCTTTTTAGAAAGTGGCCAGTTATCAAGTAGTTTGTTATCTTCAACAACTTTATGCAATGCAGTTAGCATCTGTAATTTTTCTTCTGTCGATTTGTCTTTAAAATATTCATTAAAACCATTCTGCCCTTTTTTAAGCTGATATTTTAAAAATTCGCCATGCTTTTGTACAG
>JBQGDS010000242.1:0-2744 GCA_052039185.1 Flavobacterium sp. | reverse complement strand
CTTGTTGTTGAAGAAAGGTCCAACGGACTGAATAAAATACAGATACGCCCATGGAAGGGTGGAGGCGAATATTACCTGCCTTTTGACAGCGAAACGTACACTGCAGGTACAATGGCTAACCTGGATTTTGACACTGATATACTGCGTTATAATTACCAGTCGCTTGCAACGCCATCTTCGGTTATTGACTTTAATATGAAAACCAAACAGAAAACCATACTGAAAGAGCAGGAGGTGCTGGGTGGTAAATTCAATAAAGATAATTATGCCGAGGAAAGGGTTTGGGCCACCGCACAGGATGGTACTAAAATACCAATCTCTATGGTGTACAGGAAAGGCATAAAAAAAGATGGTAAAAATCCTTTATTGCTTTATGCCTATGGTTCTTATGGCGCATCAATGGATGCTTACTTTTCATCTATAAGGCTGAGCCTGCTTGACAGGGGTTTTATATATGCCATAGCACACATTCGCGGAGGCGAAGATCTGGGGCGTGACTGGTACGAAAACGGCAAACTGCTTAAAAAGAAAAATACATTTACTGATTTTATAGACTGTTCCAAATTTGTAATTGCAGAGAACTATACATCACCCCAGCATTTATATGCCGAAGGCGGTTCTGCGGGAGGATTACTTATGGGAGCCATAATTAATATGGAGCCAAAGCTGTACCGGGGTGTAATAGCACAGGTACCGTTTGTAGATGTTATTACCACAATGCTTGACGACAGTATACCGCTTACAACCGGTGAGTATGATGAGTGGGGTAACCCTAACGAGAAGGAATATTACGACTATATGAAATCGTATTCCCCTTATGATAATATTACAGCTCAGGAATATCCTAATATGCTTGTTACTACAGGGCTGCACGATTCTCAGGTGCAATACTGGGAGCCTGCAAAATGGGTTGCAAAGCTTAGAGTAATGAAAACCGGGAGCAACCAGCTGTTTCTTGATACGAATATGGAGGCTGGACACGGCGGTGCTTCAGGTCGTTTTGAAGCCCTTAAAGAGGTTGCCAAGGAGTACAGTTTTTTACTGGATTTAGAAGGAATTAAGAAGTAATTAAATTTTTTTTGTTAGCTTTGCAGGGTTTGAAAGTTGCAAAACTTTAGCAGGGTTATCCTGATTAACTTATTATTTATGAAAGAAGACTTGAAAGCCTATAACAATGTATTGGAATTAATAGGAAATACACCTCTTATTAAACTCAATAAAGTTACCGAAGGTTTAAAGGGAAATTTTTACGCCAAAGTAGAAGCTTTTAATCCGGGTCACTCTACCAAAGACAGGATAGCGCTTTATATAATTGAAGAAGCCGAAAGAAAAGGAATACTTAAACCGGGCGATACCATAATAGAAACTACATCGGGCAATACAGGTTTTAGTATTGCTATGGTAAGCATCATTAAAGGTTATGAGTGTATACTTGCGGTTAGTTCAAAATCTTCGAAAGATAAAATTGATATGCTGAGGGCCATGGGTGCAAAAGTGTATGTATGCCCAGCACACGTATCTGCCGATGATCCCCGTTCTTATTACTGTGTTGCACAAAGGCTGCACGAAGAAATAAAAGGATCTGTATACATCAACCAGTATTTTAATGATCTTAATGTTGATGCTCATTACAAAACTACCGGCCCTGAAATATGGGAGCAGACCAACGGAAAAATTACACACCTTATAGCATGTAGCGGTACTGGAGGAACAATATCCGGAGCTGCACGTTTCCTTAAAGAAAAAAATCCTACTATTAAAGTACTTGGTGTTGATGCTTATGGCTCAGTACTTAAAAAATACCACGAAACAAAAGAGTTTGACAGTGAGGAAATTTATCCGTACAGGATAGAGGGCCTTGGTAAAAACCTTATACCTACGGCAACTGACTTTGATGTTATTGATAAATTCATAAAAGTATCTGACGAAGACAGTGCACATTCTGCAAGGAGTATAGCTAAAACCGAAGGTCTTTTTGTTGGCTACACAAGCGGTGCGGCATTACAGGCTGCGAGGCAGTATGCAGAAAGCGGCGAGTTTGACGAAAACAGTAATATCGTACTTATTTTCCCTGATCACGGTTCACGTTACATGAGTAAAGTATTTAGTGATGAGTGGATGAATGAGCAGGGCTTTTTTGACAGCGTTAACATTGAAGAAGCACAGAAAATAGAGTTTATAAAATAAGGGGTTCTGGTTAAACAGAATACTTATTACAATATAATGACCTGTCCGGTTTTCGGGCAGGTTTTTTTTATGGCATAATTTAGATTTAGCTAATCAGGGTAGGATAAGTAAAGCTATAAGTATTGAGTTACTGCAAAAAAATAAAGCGCCTCCATAAACCGGAAGCGCTTTAACTACTAAACTAAACCTATTTATGAAAAAAACATAAATACAAATTAATAAAAAGGGCTTTTAGAACATACCACCGCTGCTTTGCTTGGTATTATCATCGCGCTGTTTGCGCTCCATAGCCCTGTTTTTACCACCGCCAAACCTGTAGTTAAGCCCGAAGTATACAGTACGGCTCTCCCAACGGAACTCTCCGCTCTGGTTGAATGGGTTGGTGGAATCAAATGCATAACGCATTGTTTTAAACATATCATTAAAGCGAAGGCTAAGTGACATCCTGTTATCTAAAAGGGTGTAACGCATTCCGCTGTCAATTTTATACATTTCCTTGCTGTTAGCCTGTACACCATCAACAGGGCCGCGGTAGAAACCAAATAGAAGGAAGCTAA
>JBQGDS010000241.1:0-5715 GCA_052039185.1 Flavobacterium sp. | reverse complement strand
TATGCACTGCTTATTAAACCCAACCGATAGGCTAAAGACAAAAAAAAATCCCCTGCATTTTGCAGGGGATTTTTTTTATGATTTATGTTATTTATTTAAGCTTCTTTTTCACTTCCACTTCCTGGAATGCTTCAATGATGTCAAGCTGCTGTATATCGTTATAATTCTTAATCTGCATACCACAGTCATATCCTTTAGAAACTTCCTTCACGTCGTCCTTAAAGCGTTTCAGCGCTGTAAGTTCTCCTGTGTAAATTACCACACCATCACGGATTAAGCGTATTCTTGAATTCCTGAATATCTTACCATCTGTAACCATACATCCACCAATTGTACCCACTTTAGAAATCTTGAATATCTCCCTTATTTCGGCAGTACCCGTAATCTCTTCCTTAAGTTCCGGCGAAAGCATACCTTCCATTGCATCTTTAACATCATCAATTGCTGCATAAATAATTGAGTAATTTCTGATGTCAATCTCTTCTTTATCGGCAAGCTGCTTGGCATTTGGCATAGGACGCACGTTGAAGCCGATAATAATAGCATCTGACGCTGACGCAAGCAATACATCCGATTCGGTAATTGCACCAACACCTTTGTGTATGATATTTATCTGGATCTCTTCGGTAGAAAGCTTAGAGAACGAATCAGAAAGCGCCTCAACCGAACCATCCACGTCACCTTTAAGGATTATGTTAAGTTCTTTGAACTGTCCTAATGCAATCCTACGTCCAATTTCAGCAAGTGTAATATGCCTTTGCGTACGTACCGACTGCTCACGGATAAGCTGAGTACGTTTGGCAGCAATCTGCTTAGCTTCCCTTTCGTCTTCAAATACACTGAACTTGTCACCCGCTGTAGGAGCGCCGTCAAGCCCAAGAATAGATATTGGCTGAGAAGGGCCTGCTTTTTTGATGCTATGGCCACGCTCATCGTGCATAGCTTTAACCTTACCATGGTGTTTACCTGCAAGTACATAGTCGCCCACTTTAAGCGTACCACCCTGCACAAGCACTGTAGATATATATCCACGCCCTTTATCAAGGAAAGCTTCAACTACTGTACCTACGGCAGCCTTATCAGGATTTGCTTTAAGATCTAATATCTCAGCTTCAAGCAATACTTTTTCCAAAAGGTCTTTTACACCAAGCCCTGTTTTTGCAGATATATCGTGTGACTGTATTTTACCACCCCAATCTTCAACAAGAAGATTCATACCGGCAAGCTTTTCTTTAATTTTCTCAGGATTAGCGGCAGGCTTATCAATTTTGTTAATTGCAAATATGATAGGTACACCTGCAGCCTGGGCATGGTTTATTGCTTCTTTTGTCTGAGGCATGATATCATCATCAGCCGCTACCACAATAATAGCAATATCGGTAACCTGGGCACCACGTGCACGCATCGCGGTAAACGCCTCGTGACCCGGTGTATCAAGGAAAGTTATCTTCTGCCCGTTATCAAGCGTTACACCATATGCCCCTATGTGCTGGGTAATACCGCCTGATTCACCCGCAATAACATTCTCTTTACGAATGTAGTCAAGCAATGATGTTTTACCGTGGTCAACGTGACCCATTACAGTAACTATCGGTGCACGGTGCACAAGATCTTCCTCTCTGTCTTCCACCACCTCAATATTTTCTTCAATATCGGTAGTAATAAACTCCACCTCATAACCAAATTCATCGGCCACAATAGTAAGAGTTTCAGCATCAAGCCTCTGGTTCATGGTAACCATGATACCAAGCGACATACATACTGAAATAACTTTAGTAATAGGCACATCCATCATGGTCGCAATTTCACCTACGGTAACAAATTCGGTTACCCTAATTGTTTTGCTTCCTTCTTCAATCGCCCTTTGTTCATCGTCTGATTTCTGACGGTGGCTATCTCTTTTATCCCTTCTGTATTTCGCAGCTTTAGATTTGCTTCCTTTACCCTGAAGCTTTTCTAAAGTTTCGCGAATCTGGTTTTTAACTTCTTCTTCAGTAGGCTCAACCTTAGCAACTATAGCCGGCCTGTTATTACCGCCTTTGCTAAATTTGTTTCCGCCTTTATTACCACCCTGGTTAGGACCGCCCGGCCTGTTACCCTGACCCTGCTGGCCCTGGCCCGGAGCTCCTCCGCCCGGTTTAGGTGTAATTCTTTTCCTTTTGTTTTTATTGGCATTACCCTGACCCTGGCCTTGCTGGCCCTGGTTTCCTGCAGGCTTAGTTTCCTTTTTCTTCTTTTCGAACTGAGAAAGGTCAATAGTCTGCCCGGTAAAGGTAGCACCGGATAGTTTCTGGTATTGCGTTTTTATTTTTTCGTCCTGTTGCGCATCTGCCTCAGTTGGTTTTTGCACCGGCGCTGGCTTTTGCTCCTGTACAGGCGCTGGCACTGCCTTAGGCGTTTCTTTACTTTCAGCTGCAGGCTCTGCCTTTGGCGCTACCGGTTCTGCTTTAGGCGCAGCCGGTTCCGCTTTTGCAGGCTGCTCAGGTTTTTCCTGTTTTACAGGCTCCTGTTGTTTTGCTGCTTCGTCTGAAGAAGGCTCAGCTTTTTTAGGATTAAGATCGATTTTACCAATCGCCACAGGGCCTGATAAAGAAGCTTTGGCCTTAATTACTTCCTGCCTTTGCTTTTCTTCTTCCTGCCTGCGTTTTTCTTCAATTTCGCGCTCTCTCTCTATCCTCAACGCTTCCTTCTCCTTCCTTTTTTCCTCACTCACCTCTAGCGAAGCGGCTTTCTTACCTTTATCGGCAGAAAACTGATTGAAAAGGGCACTATACTCTTCGTTGGATATCTTAGCGTTAGGGCTAGCATCAATATTGTGGCCCTTATCCTTAAGAAACTCCACAGCCCTGTCCAGCGAAATGTTTAATTCCCTTAAAACTTTGTTTATTCTTATTGCTCTTTCTTCAGACATACAATCTTATTAAGTTATCTTCTGGGTTGTTGTGTTGTAATTGTATCTAAAAATTATTCTTCAAACTCTTCTTTCAGTATCCTCATAACATCAAGAATGGTTTCCTCCTCAAGATCAGTCCTCCTTACAAGGTCGGCCACATCCTGGTTAAGTACGCTGCGGGCAGTATCAAGGCCTATTTTTGCAAACTCCTCAATTACCCATGCTTCAATTTCATCAGAGAATTCTGTTAGTTCAACATCCTCGTCTTCAACAAGGTTTCCTTCGCGTATAACATCAAGCTCATAACCTGTAAGCAGGCCGGCAAGCTTAATATTATGGCCACCACGGCCAATAGCTTTTGATACTTCTTCCAATTTAAGGAACACATCGGCCCTGTTATTAGCCTCATCAATTTTTATTGATGATACTTTAGCCGGGCTAAGCGCCCTTGATATAAAAAGCTGAGTATTAGTAGTATAATTGATAACATCAATATTTTCATTGCCAAGCTCACGAACTATACCATGGATACGAGAACCTTTCATACCCACACATGCACCTACAGGGTCTATCCTGTCATCATATGAGTCTACCGCTACTTTGGCTTTTTCACCCGGTATCCTTACTACTTTCTTCACAGTGATAAGCCCGTCAAACACCTCAGGAATTTCCTGCTCAAACAATTTCTCAAGGAATTTTTCCGATGTTCTTGACATGATGATCTGCGGTTTGTTACCTTTCAGCTCAACATTTTCAATAATACCGCGAACGTTATCACCTTTACGGAAAAAGTCTGAAGGTATTTGTTTTTCCTTAGGAAGAACAATTTCATTACCTTCATCATCCACCAAAATTACAGCTTTTGGACGAACATGGTGTACCTCAGCAGTGTAAATATCGCCAATAAGGTCCTTAAACTGCTTATATAGGTTAGTATTATCGTGTTCGTGTATTTTTGAAATCAGGTTTTGGCGCAGTGCAAGTATAGCCCTTCTGCCCAGCTGGATAAGTTTCACTTCTTCCGAAACTTCCTCACCCACCTCAAAGTCAGGCTCTATTTTCCTGGCTTCAGAAAGAGCAATCTCAGAGTTAGAGTCTTCCACCTCACCATCGGCTACCACAACACGGTTTCTCCATATCTCCATATCCCCTTTATCAGGATTGATGATGATGTCGAAATTATCATCTGAGCCGTATTTCTTTTTCAGTGCATTTCTGAAAACATCTTCCAAAATCGCCATTAAGGTAACGCGATCTATAAGCTTATCATCTTTAAACTCTGAAAACGAATCGATTAATGCTATATTTTCCATGCCAAAAACTCTTTTATCTTTTAAAATATTATTACAACAACTGCTTCTTTTATATCTCCGTAAGCTATTTCAGCCTTTTTTTGTACGGTTTCTTTTCCTTTACCTATTTGTTTCGGTTCACGGGCTTTCCATTCCAGAACAATAAACTCATCATTAGCTCCCGTATACGGCGCCTGTATTTCTTCGCCTGCAGTAGTTTTTACTTTCAGCGTACGGCCTATATTTTTTTTGTACTGCCTGATATTCTTCAGCGGGCTAGTTGCACCTGCCGAAGCCACTTCCAACGAAAAGTCATGCTCCTCCCTGTCCAGGTTATGCTCTATAGCCCTGCTTACATCAATACAATCCTGCAGGTTTACCCCATTATCCCCATCAAGCGTTACCAGTATTTTATTGGCATCGCTTATAGAAAAATCTATCAGGAACAGCGAAGGCTTTTCTTCAAGCGCATCGTTCAGCAGTCCGCTAACTTTTTCCTTAAACGTCATATGTGTATAAAAAGAGGGGACTTTGCGCCCCCTCATTATTTAGTTTTTAATAAATAACTGCGCAAATATACTAACTTTTTTTAAATCTTGAAAATCATTGGTTAATGCAAAATTATTTTGTAATTTTATTGTGTTAAATTTCTAACCAATTTTCTTGATAAAACACACAAGCCATGAAAAAAATTTTAGTCCCTACCGACTTTTCCGACCACGCAGAATACGCATTGAAAGTAGCCGCAAAAATTGCCCGCGAGAACGATGGTGAAATATACCTTTTGCATATGCTTGAAATGCCATCGCATATAAGTGACAACGGAATTGGCGAAAGCAACGCGGTAGGAAGCAGTACTGATGTGCCCGAAGTAATGTTCTTTATGGAAAAAACACGCGAACGTTTTCAGGACACCCTTAACGAACCTTACCTACAGGGAATAAATGTTGTAGAAGCTATACAGTTTGACAGAGCTTTTGACGGTATTATTACCCACAGCAAGAAACACAATATAGACCTTATTGTTATGGGATCGCACGGAGCAAGCGGTTTCCGCGAAATGTTCATTGGCTCTAACACAGAGAAAGTGGTACGCACATCAGACATTCCTGTACTGGTTATCAAAAAAGAACAGGACAGCTTTAATCCCGCCAAAATGGTGTTCGCTTCTGATTTTTCAGACGAAATAAAAAAACCGTTTGCAAAAGTGGTTGATTTTGCCAATAACTTTAATGCATCACTTCAGCTTGTGTTTATAAACACGCCTAACGATTTTAAATCAACTCATGCTGCAGAAAAAATGATCCGTGATTTTGCATCAGGCTTCAATATCCAAAATGACTACGCCATACATATTTACAACGATGTGAATGTTGAAAAAGGCATCCTGCATTTTGCAAACAGCATTAACGCCGACCTTATAGGAATGTGCACACACGGCAGAAAAGGCCTTGCACACTTTTTTAACGGCAGCATAAGCGAAGATCTTGTAAACCACGCTGTAAGGCCGGTTGTAACTTTTAAAATATA
>JBQGDS010000240.1:0-1685 GCA_052039185.1 Flavobacterium sp. | reverse complement strand
AAGGCCGTCCGAAAGCTGTATATCAAGAAAAATAAGATCGGGATGTGTGTTAGACGAAAACCAGTCTATAGCCTCTTCAACCGAATGCAGCATAGTTTCTGCATTAAGCCCAAGTTTTTGCAGCTTTCGCTGTAGGAGCCTCGCGGCGGGTTTTTCATCTTCAATTATAAGTACGTTCATTTTTTGATTGATGGTTGATTTATATTTGATTGGATATTGTAATGATTACACTTACTCCCATTTAGTATTTTTATCCTTTTCCTTCTGCATGTATTCCTGTATTTTACGTTCTTCCCACCTGCTTCCTAAAAAAGCATCAGAGCCAAAAACAGCCATTGCGTGGAAAGCCAGCCCCAACCCCCAAAATAAAGCAGTACTGAAAGTACCAAATGTAAAGAAACTTTCTTCAGGGCCCATGTTGTAATACTTCATGGCAAACAGGAAGAGGTTAACCAGCACATAAGCGGTAAGATGTTTATAGAAACCCATAATAGCCTGTACCTTTTTGCGGGCTTTTTCCAGCCTGCGTTTTTCTTCAAATGTATTTTCCATAGTATTTTCAGTTTAGTTTTTGTCTTTTTCCATTAATTCTTTAATCTTCCTGTCTTCCCAGTCCCTGCCTAAAAACGGCATGTACCCAAAAACCAACAGTCCTTGTATTATAACTCCTGAACCCCAGCCTGCTGCGGAAAACCAAAACCAATGAAATTCAGGCATATAAACAAGATTTATGGTTACAAGAATGGGAACAACTATACTGTAACACAAAATATTATAATAAAATGCTTTTATATCCCTCACCCTTCTTTTTGCCCTATCATAGGCAGTATCTTCAAAAAAATCCTTTTTCATAACTATTGCCATTTGCTGTTCTTTTCACGTTCCAATATTTCTCTTATTTTCCTATGTTCCCAGTCGGGACCCATAAAAGGCATAATATTAAACACGCTTACTGCATGTATAGCTACACCCAGCCCCCAACTTATTGCAGGCCAAAGAAACCACAGGTAATCGGGATAAGTTACCAGGTTAAGGATAATGATACCAACATTAATCAATATGTAAGAATATAAATGGCCATAAAAAGCTTTTATCTCCTCCACTTTACGCTGCGCTTTATAATAGCTGCTTTCTGATTCGTTATAATCTGCTGTCTGCATAATATTCACCTGTTTTGTAAGTACCGGTAATTTCACGGTAAAATATTTTCCTGATTCCTCCACCTGTACCTTTCGGTGGGTTATTATTGCATAGCGGCTCACTATGTTTTGCAGCCCTACGCCTTTCCTGTCCTGCAATATTTCTTTTTTCTGAAGGTCGTTTTGTACTACCAGGTAACCATTTTCTTCATATATCCTTATATGTAGGGGTCGCTGTTGGCTTACAACGTTGTGCTTTATTGTATTTTCCAACAATAATTGCAGCGATAACGGCACTACTTTATTATCAGGATTACCGAGTTTTTCCGGCAGTTCATAAAAAACGCTGTTTTCAAACCTCATTTTCAGCAGGTTCATATAGGTTTTGGCAAAAGCCAATTCCTCCTGTACACTTACCAATTCTTTATCTTTTTGTTCCAGCACATAGCGGTACACTTTAGATAATGATGTGGTAAACCGCTGTGCATTGTCTGGATTTTCTTCAATAAGCGAGCTCAGAACATTAAGGCTGTTGAACAGGAAATG
>JBQGDS010000239.1:0-2620 GCA_052039185.1 Flavobacterium sp. | reverse complement strand
AACCTTACGGCCACAAGGCTGGGTTTCGGGCATCTTGAAAAAACCGAAATGGAAACTGCTGTGGCAATACTTGCTCAATCACTGGAGGCCATTGTAAATCGTACCGTATAAAAACAAAAAGCAGCAGTACATGTACTGCTGCTTTTATGTTTAATGTTAGTTGTTTAAAACAAACTAAACTTCATACATTTTTTTCCTTAGCTCTTTTATCTTTTCATCATCAAGATAATCATCAAAGGTCATATAACGGTCTATAACACCATTAGGTGTAATTTCCAGCACGCGGTTGGCAACCGTTTGTGCAAACTCATGGTCATGCGTTGTAAACAGTACAGAACCCTTAAAATTCTTCAGTGAGTTATTGAAAGCTGTAATACTCTCAAGGTCAAGATGGTTGGTAGGCTCATCAAGCATAAGCACGTTAGCACGAAGCATCATCATGCGGCTTAGCATACAACGTACCTTTTCTCCTCCAGAAAGCACGCGACCTGTTTTAAGCGCCTCTTCCCCACTAAATATCATTTTACCAAGGAAACCTCGAATGTAAACCTCGTCACGCTCCTCTTCGGTTTTTGCCCACTGGCGCAACCAGTCAACAAGTGTAAGGTCATTTTCAAAAAAAGCATGATTATCTGCAGGAAGGTACGATTGTGTGGTGGTTACACCCCAGTCAAAAGTACCGCTGTCAGGTTCTAAATTACCATTAAGTATTTCGTAGAAAGCTGTAGTAGCACGTGAGTCTTTAGAGAACACAACTACCTTATCGCCTTTTGCCATGTTCAGGTCAACATTTTTAAACAACGTTTCCCCTTCTATTGATGCACTCAGGTCTTTAACGTTAAGTATCTGGTCGCCTGCTTCACGTTCCGTTTCAAAAATTATGGCCGGATACCTCCTGCTTGATGGCTTAATATCATCAACCTTAAGTTTTTCAAGCATTTTTTTACGGCTGGTTGCCTGTTTAGATTTTGCAACGTTAGCACTAAAACGCATAATAAACTCCTGTAACTCTTTTTTCTTCTAGTCAGCCTTTTTGTTTTGCTGTGCCCTTTGCCTTGCAGCAAGCTGGCTTGACTCATACCAGAACGTATAGTTACCTGAGAAGTGGTTTATCTTACCAAAGTCAATATCTGAAATATGTGTACAAACTGCATCAAGGAAGTGACGGTCGTGCGATACTACAATTACCGTATTATCATAATTGGCAAGGAAATTTTCAAGCCATGATATGGTTTCAAAGTCAAGGTCGTTGGTAGGTTCGTCCATGATCAGCACGTCCGGGTTGCCAAAAAGGGCCTGTGCCAATAGCACACGTACTTTCAGCTTACCGTCAAGGTCACCCATCAGCGTGTAATGAAACTCTTCGCCAATACCAAGGTTAGAAAGCATTGCAGCAGCATCCGAATCAGCGTTCCAGCCGTTCATCTCTTCAAATATTACCTGAAGTTCACCTACCCTTTCGCCATCTTTATCACTAAAGTCAGGTTTAAGGTATATTTCATCCATCTCTTTCTTAACTGCAAAAAGCGTTTTGTTCCCCATCATAACGGTTTCAAGCACAGTGTGCTCGTCAAACATGTTGTGGTTCTGGTTAAGCACGCTCATACGCTTGCCCGGCTCAAGGTGTACATGGCCCGATGTAGGATCTATATCTCCTGCAAGTATTTTAAGGAAAGTAGACTTACCGGCACCGTTAGCGCCGATAATACCATAACAGTTTCCCTGTGTAAATGTGGTGTTAACCTCGTCAAACAAAATCCTTTTACCGAACTGAACCGATAAATTTGATACTGATAGCATTTTCTAAAATTTTGGCAAAAGTATGAAATTTAATGCAGGGGTGCAAGGAATAACACTGTAAGAAGCCATTCCTGTAACAACAAAAACAGCCAAAAGGAAATTTTTTTTGGCTGTTTCTAATTCAGGATATAAATCATCCGGCTTACATTCGCTGTGTTGCTGACCGGTTTCCGCATAAAGCGCCGGCGTAGGTTTGTGTACCCTGCACGAACGGGTGGAAAGTGCAACGCCCCTTACAGCCTCCACAGCAAAAGCTGACTACCCGTCATCTTCACTTAAGCCGTTGATGAATATCGTCCTTATTGTAATTCAAAGATAGTACAACTTTTACTGCAAAGGTTTTAAGGAAATGTGAATTGAGAAAATCTTTGCAATAATTACTATTGTTTAACATAACCTTACCCTTAGCTGTTTACTGAATTTCCTGTAAAATTCAGTACCTTTGCGTTTTGTACAAAATGCTATGTTAGATACCGAAGAAACGATTGAAGTACTGGGCGCTCGCGCCCATAACCTAAAAAATATTGATGTTACCATTCCCCGCGAAAAGCTTGTGGTTATTACAGGCTTATCGGGTTCCGGGAAATCATCCCTCGCTTTTGATACTATTTACGCTGAAGGCCAGCGCCGCTATATCGAAACCTTTTCAGCCTATGCGCGCCAGTTCCTCGGCGGACTTGAAAGGCCGGATGTTGCCAAGATAGACGGCCTCTCGCCAGGTATTGCCATTGAGCAGAAAACTACCAGTAAAAGTCCTCGATCTACCGTAGGCACAATTACCGAAATTTAAGATTTCCTGCGTTTGCTTTACGCCCGCGCA
>JBQGDS010000238.1:0-3715 GCA_052039185.1 Flavobacterium sp. | reverse complement strand
CGAAAGCAACAAATATTTAACTACTTCCCTACAAAACCCGGCAGTTCTGCCAGCGGGTTTCGCTTTCTGTTTTACTTCGACTACAACAACCACATCTACTACCCCATTCGGGGTATAATCATTTACATATAAGCCATTTCGTGCGGTTATTTTAAAAGTAAAATAACCGGGACAAACCTTGTTAACAATCAATCAATCCCATTATCATGAATATTATTAAGTTTGGAGGCACATCGGTAGCCAACGCAGAAAATATATCAAAATGCATTAGCATTATTAAAAACAAAAAAAGTAACGGGCAAACGGCTGTTGTGATATCCGCCCTGGGCGGCGTGACCGACAGGCTTCTGCAGGCGGCCAATGAAGCAGCTTCAAAAAAAGAAGTGTACAAAATTACATTCCAGGAAGTTGAAGAACGGCACCTCAGCGTTATTAATGAGTTGCTGCCTGTGGCCGGGCGAAATAAAACTCTTGAACATGTGCAACAAGAACTGCAAAGGCTGGGCACACTGCTGGATGGTTGTTACCTGCTAGGGGAATTGTCGGAACGCACTAAAGACCTTATCCTTTCATTTGGTGAAGTGTTGTCATCCTATATTATTTCAGAAGCACTAAAAACACAGGGCGAAGATTGTAAACTGGCGGATAGCCGTGAGCTTATCCGCACCAATAGTCATTTTGGTAAAGCGGTGGTAAACTTTGAGATTACCAATCTGAACATCCAGCATTATTTTGATAAAAATAAAAATGCTGTAATTGTACTTCCAGGTTTCATCGCTGAATCAGAAGACGGGCATGCTACAACACTGGGCCGTGGCGGAAGCGACTATACTGCTGCCATACTCGCAGCTGCGCTTGATGTACCATCGCTTGAAATATGGACCGATGTAAATGGCATTTATACCGCTAATCCAAAACTTGTGAAACAGGCTGAAAGCATTAGCCACATTAGTTTTGAAGAAGCTATGGAACTGTCGCATTTTGGGGCTAAGGTACTGTATCCGCCAACTATACAGCCCATTATAAATAAAAACATTACACTTACCATAAAAAATACTTTTGAGCCCGAAGCACCCGGAAGCATAATTACAAGAGACGTTCCTGTAGAAAACCGTAACCCTATCAAAGGCATTAGTAATATTGACGGTATTACACTTATAACCCTTGAAGGCCCGGGCATGGTAGGTGTAACGGGATTTTCAAAACGATTGTTTGAGGTAATATCAAAAGAAAATATAAACGTTATTTTCATAACGCAGGCATCATCAGAGCATTCTATATGCTTCGGTATACTTGATGCTGAAGCCAGTAAAGCAAAAGCTGCTATTGATGCCGAATTTAAGTTTGAAATACAGCAGCAAAAAATAAAACCTGCCATATTGGAAGACGGGCTTTCCATAATAGCCGTAGTAGGCGAAAGTATGAAAAGCCACCAGGGGCTTAGCGGAAGGATGTTCAGCACACTGGGCAGAAATAACATCAATATACGCGCTATAGCACAAGGCGCCAGCGAAAGGAATATATCTGCTGTAATAACCAGCCGTGATGTAAAAAAAGCGCTGAACAGCCTGCACGAAGAATTTTTTGAAGAAAGTACGGTTCAGCTTAACCTGTATGTAATGGGTGTGGGTAATGTAGGTGATAAATTTTTAGACCAGATACAGCAGCAACGTAAATACCTGAAAGAAAACCTGAACATAAACGTGCGTGTTGTGGGAATTTCCAATTCCAGGAAAATGTATTTTGATGAAGATGGTATCTCCCTTAAAAACAGGCAGGAACTTTTAGAACAGGGCGAACCCACAAACCATACCGGATTTATAGGTGCCATAAAACGTTTTAACCTGCGCAACAGCATTTTTGTAGATAATACTGCGAGTAACGATGTGCCCCTAACCTACGCCTCATACCTGAAACAAAGCATTGCCGTGGTAACCTGTAATAAAGTGGCATGTTCATCGGCTTACAGCAACTACAGGGAACTAAAAGACCTTTCGCGCCGGTATAATGCTCCTTTCCTGTTTGAAACTAACGTTGGTGCAGGCCTGCCAATTATCGACACACTTAAAAACCTGATAGCATCCGGCGATAGGGTACATAAAATAAAGGCGGTACTTTCGGGCAGCCTCAACTTTATTTTCAATAATTTTAATGAGTCGGTTTCTTTCCATGACATAGTGAAACAGGCACAGACGGAAGGCTACACTGAACCCGACCCGAAAATTGACCTCAGCGGAATTGACGTTAAGCGCAAACTGGTAATACTTATACGTGAAAGTGGCTACAAAATGGAAATTGAAGATATTGACAATAATTCCTTTCTTCCGCAGGAAAGCCTTGATACAGAAAGTGTGGATGATTTCTTCAGGTCGTTAAAAAACAATGCTGGGCATTTTAACGCTTTGTATGCACAGGCGAAGCAACAGGATTCAAGATTGAAGTTTGTTGCCACTTTTGAAGATGGTAAAGCACATGTGGGTCTGGAATTTATCCCTGCCGGTCATCCGTTCTACAATCTGGAAGGGAAGGACAATATTGTACTTTTCCATACCGACAGGTATGTCGACCAGCCATTGATAATTAAAGGTGCAGGTGCAGGAGCTGAGGTTACGGCATCGGGCCTGTTTGCCGATGTGATACGAATAGGTAATAAATAAGTATATGAAAGTTAAGATATTTTGCCCCGCCACTATTGCCAATGTTTCCTGCGGGTTTGATGTGCTGGGCTTGTGCCTTGACAACGTGGGCGACGAAATGGTTGTGGAACGCTCACTGCAAAAAGGCGTTCGGATAAAGGAAATTACAGGCGCTGAACTACCACTTGAACCTGCACAAAATGTGGCAGGTGTGGCTGCAATGGCTTTGGTTGAAAAACTGCATCCTTCCTTTGGGTTTGATATAACTATTCACAAAAAAATAAAAGCCGGGAGCGGTATAGGCAGCAGTGCTGCCAGTGCTGCGGGCGCGGTATATGCAGTTAACCATTTATTAGGCCATCCCCTCACAAAAAGCGAACTGGTATATTATGCCATGCAGGGCGAAAAACTGGCAAGTGGCGCAGCCCATGCCGATAATGTTGCCCCTGCCCTGTTGGGTGGCTTTACGCTCATCCGCAGCTATGAACCCCTGGATATAGTTGAGATACCTGCCCCGGAAGATTTATATGCAACAGTTATCCATCCGCAAATTGAATTGCGCACGCAGGATGCACGGGCAGTACTTAAAGACATCGTAAGCTTTAAAAATGCTATTACGCAGTCGGCTAACCTTGCCGGGCTCATAAGCGGGCTCTATCGTGAAGACTATGACCTTATAGGCAGGTCATTACAGGATGTATTGGTTGAACCACTGCGTGCACACCTCATCCCTCATTTCAATTTATTGAAAAATGCAGCGTTAAATGCAGGGGCATTAGGATCGGGCATATCAGGTTCAGGTCCATCCGTTTTTGCATTAAGCAAAGGAGAGGCTACCGCACAGGAAGCTGCACAAGCTATGTGTAAGGTGCTCAAAGGAACAGGCATTGATTATGAAGTACACGTATCAAAAATAAACCCTGACGGGATAAGAATGTTATGAAATACTATAGCTTAAACAACCACAATATAAAAGCTTCATTTAAGGAAGCTGCCATAACCGGC
This sequence comes from Flavobacterium sp., assembly GCA_052039185.1. Lineage (GTDB taxonomy): Bacteria > Bacteroidota > Bacteroidia > Flavobacteriales > Flavobacteriaceae > Flavobacterium. The sequence continues at coordinate 74 of JBQGDS010000238.1, read as the reverse complement.
ATTTCGCCGGATAAAGGATTATATTTTCCGGAAAATATTCCTCAGTTGGATAAGGATTTCATTGACAACATAGA
>JBQGDS010000237.1:0-5146 GCA_052039185.1 Flavobacterium sp. | reverse complement strand
ATATTTTGGGTTGATGCCCTGCGCCAGTCATCGCTTAGCCCGGTAGCTTCGGTACCTACCACAAGGGCGGTAGGGGTAGTATAATCCTGTGTATGGTATTGGGTAGAATCCTGCAATGTGGCACAGTAAATACTGATGCCCCTTTCTTTTAAAAATGCAATAACCTCATCGGTTGAACCAATAGCAATCTGGTTAGTGAAAAGGCAGCCCACGCTGCTGCGCACAATGTTAGGGCTGTACATATCGCTTTTTGGGTTGGCAATAATAACTGCATCAAGATTGGCAGCATCGGCGGTACGCAATAGCGCCCCGATATTACCCGGTTTTTCCGGTGCTTCAGCAACCAGTACCAGCGGATTTTCTCCCAACTGTAAATTGTCAAGTATAAGGCTTTTGCTGTGGGCTATAGCAATTATACCTTCGGTTGTATCGCGGTAGGCCAGCTTTTGGTATACTTCTTTGTTGATTTCAATAAGTTCAGCAATATGTCCTGCAAGATTACGGACTTCATTTTCACTAAGCATTTCAGGCAGGAACAAAACGGTTTCGATTATATAGCCACCTTTTTTAGCCAGCATAATTTCCCGCTGCCCTTCAATGATAAAAGTGCCGCTTTGCCTGCGTGCTTTTGCCTTTTCCTGCAATTGGACAAGTGATTTAATAAAAGGGTTCTGCGCGCTGGAAATCTGTTTCAAAAGGATTTGTTTCAGGTTTAAAGTTGTAGGTTGCCTGAAGTCGCAAAAGTAGTAAATGTGAAGATAGTACGCAATCTGTAAAAATAAAGAGACTTTTATTTTACACCTCTGTAAAAGTAAATTCTGATTTCCAGTCTTTTTCCAACAGCTCCCTTATTATGTTTTTCAAAACAGTTACATCGTTTGGCTTCATTAAATAATGATCAGCCCCCAACTCAAATGCTCTTTTCCTTTCGGGCTGCTCAAAACTTGTTGAATAAAATATTACGGGAATGTCTTTAAGCCTGTCGTCAGTTTTAATTTTTTCTATTGTTTCAAAACCGTTCATTAACGGCATATTGATATCTACAAATACCAGATCAGGAAGTGCTGCTGCCTGATGGAGCTTTTCAAGTAGTTCAACGCCGTTTACGGCAACTGTCAGCATACATTGCGGATGTACCGTATTTAATGCATATTGAAAGATTTCAACATCATCGGTATCATCATCTGCCAGGAAAATTGATTGGAAACGTAGCATAGATTTAAATTTTAGGACTTGACAAAAGTTAAGTTTAAAAGAAAATCTTGGTGCTAAGAAGGTTGTCTATTAAAAATAGCTCCGGATAAATCAGATTAATAATATGGTAAAGATAAGTTAATTAATTCATTTACAGGTGTCTTTCTTGTAAAAATCTGATTAACAGTATATTATGTGTGTAATAATTTCTAAATTGTTTGAACTTTTAAACCAGATCTTTTTTTAAGATAGGAGTACAATTAATCCCTGGGCAATGATAAAAAAACCAAAAATTGGAGATAAGATCATCAACAAAATCGTACCTGCGGACATAGTTTCCTTAACGGCTAAGTTTATTAATCGTGTATCTACAGGTTTTTCAAACAGTTGGCGCGATTTAAGCATTGATTTCCTTATTTCAAGCTGTTCTGTGTTCTCCAGTTTGATAGTATGGTCTCCGGTTTTGCAGGCAAAATTATAAGCTTCAACTGCGGGTTTACCCTTTATGAAAGAGCGTAGCATTATTAAATTTTTGTTTACCTGGATAACAACACCATCACTACCTGTAACTGTAATTTTGATGTTGCCTTTAACTGATTTACCACCAACAAAATATACTCCGAACAGATTTTGCTGTGACGTAATTTTTAAATTATAAGCTTCATTTTTTATATGTTCACTATAAAAAATAGTTTGAGGTTAAGAAACTTAATCATTAATCTTAAACCAAAAAATAAAAGTAAAGTTCCTGTCAGTAATAACAAATAAGCCAAAATCGTCATATAACTTTTAAAGTATTCCCCTTGCCTTAATTTCAAGGTATTTGTTAATGCTGTCAATAGTAAGGTTTTCCGGAGTAGTAAGCACCGAATAAATACCGAACTTGCGCAATTCGTTTACAATAAGGCGTTTTTCAAAAGCAAATTTTTCAGCAATAACCTTATCATACACTTCCTGAACGTTACGTGCCTTGCTGTTTATTACTTCGGCCAGTTCGGTATTTTCAAAAAATACCACTACAAGCAGGTGGCTTTTAGCAATTCCTTTCAGGTAGGGCAACTGGCGGTAAAGCCCGTCAAGCGTTTCAAAATTGGTGTATAGTAATATAAGGCTACGCTGGTTAATGTTCTTTTTTATATCGGCATACAGGCGGCTGTAGTCGCTTTCAAAAAAGTTGGTATTTACATTATATAGTGTTTCCAGTACCTTTTGCATCTGTCCCGGACGCCTTTCGGCAGCCACCCGGTTTTCTACCTTTTTAGAGAACGTAAACATACCGGACTTGTCACCTTTTTTCAGGATAACGTTTGACAGCACAAGGGTAGAATTTATAGCATAATCCAGTAGGCTCAGCCCTTCAAAAGGCATTTTCATCACACGGCCTTTATCAATAGCCATGTATACATTTTGTGAGCGCTCGTCCTGGAACTGGTTTACCATTAGTTGGTTCTTTTTGGCTGTAGCTTTCCAGTTTATGGTGCGGATATCATCACCCGGAATGTAATCTTTAATTTGCTCAAATTCCATAGTATGGCCTATACGGCGAATTTTTTTCAGCCCGTATTCAAACAATCTGTTTGAAAATGCCATAAGGTCATACTTGCGCAGTTGCAAATAGCTGGGATAGGTGGGTACCATATAGCCATCGCCAAACATAAATCTCCTTGACACCAGGTGCAGGGGAGAAGACACATAAACATTCAGCTTACCAAAGTAATATTCACCGCGTTCGGTAGGGCGGAGGGCATATTCAAAAGCATCGCCAGTATTAGCTGAAATTGTGCGTTTTATTTCAAAAGTACGCAGCTGGAACTGGAAAGGTACCTCATCAATAATTTTCGCATGTATAGGGAAAGAGTACCTGCTTTCAATGTTTACCTGTACCGGGTTTTCGTCTCCGTTGGATAATTTTTCGGGAGTAGTGCGAGTAGCAGTAATATGCTGACGCGTTCCAAAAAGGAGGAGTAGGTCTATAAACGTAAAAGCTATAAAAATGTAAAGCAATAGCCACACAGCCTTATACAGAGCCGGAAAAAAATAAGACAGCGCAAAGCACACCATGAGCCCTATAAGCACATAGAAAAAAAGATTGTTGAGGTATATTTTTTTAAACCACTTCATTAGCGGGGTATTTCAACCGTGTCAATTATCTGTTTAATTATTTCAGAGCTGGTAAGGCCCTCCATTTCACGTTCCGGAGATACCACAACGCGGTGCTGCAGTACAGGTATTGCCGCATCTTTTATATCATCAGGCGTTACAAAATCACGCCCTCTAAGCGCAGCATATCCTTTGGCTGCATTAAGTATGGCTATTGAAGCACGTGGTGAGGCACCCAGGTACAGGAATGCGTTGTCGCGCGTATTGATCACAATTTTTGCAATGTATTCTATAAGCTGAGGCTCTATTACAATATGTTTTACAATACCCTGGTATTTCAGGATATCAGACTGTGATAATATTTGTTTTATACTATCCAGCTTATCCCTTTCCTGCAACGCATTTTCACGCTGAAGGATAGAAATTTCTTCATCCAGCTTAGGATAATCAATAGTAATCTTGAAAAGGAAGCGGTCAAGCTGTGCTTCGGGTAAACGGTAAGTACCTTCCTGCTCGATAGGGTTTTGTGTGGCAATAACCAGGAAAGGGGCTTCCATAGCGTGCGTTTTGCCTTCCACAGTTATCTGACGTTCTTCCATAACTTCAAAAAGGGCTGCTTGCGTTTTAGCCGGGGCGCGGTTTATCTCATCAATAAGGATAAAGTTAGAAAATATAGGGCCTTTCTTAAAATCAAATGATGATTTGGAAAGATCAAACACCGATGTACCTAAAATGTCTGACGGCATAAGATCGGGCGTAAACTGTATACGGCTAAAGCCAAGAGAAAGTGTTTTGCTCAACAATTTTGCTGAAATTGTCTTAGCGACACCGGGCACACCTTCCAAGAGTACATGCCCGTTAGAAAGGATAGCCACCAAAAGCTGGTCTATCATTTTATGCTGACCTACAATTACATTGCTTATTTCGTGCTTTACAGCTTCAATGCTTTGCTGCAGGCCCGAAAGATCCAGTCTTGACTGGAAGTTTATATTTTCATTTTCCGGGTTTGATTGTTCCGGCGTTATGTCGTTGTTGTCAAAATTATCTGTCATAACATTAATTTTTCTATAGCTTTATTAATTTCTATTACGTCGGCTTCTGTGCTTTCAAACTGATGCCTGTGTTTTTTTATAAGGGTTATCGCTTTTTGTATATCCGGAACTGGGCGGCCAGTTTTAAGGTGCAGTTTTTCGATAAAATCATCATCAAGCGTGTAGGTGTCAAGCATATACTCGTTTCGTATCCGCTCCAGGAAATAAATAATTTTTTTATCTATTATGGTATGATGATTGCCCTCCTGATAGTACAGGTTTCCTATGGTTTTAGTGAAATCAACAGTGGTGTTGCGTACCAGAGGTATTTCAGGTATTATGCGCTGTTTACGTTTGGCATTGAACAAGATAAATATTAACAACCCTATAAGGCCAAGATAAACCGTCCACTTTAATGCCGGCTGTTTCATAATATAACGCAATGGCGAACCTGAAACACACTGCGCATTTTCTGTATACCAGTAAATAGTACCATTGTTTATATAAGAGATTACTTTTGCAGTGTACTCATGATGGTTCCCTTTGAGTAAATGGAAATTACTGAAGGCAGCAGGCTGGGTATGCAACAGGAACGAGCCTTTGCCGAAAGGGACTTTCACGAAATTGGGCATCTTTTCCTGTTGCAGGTCCTGATAGCCTAAAATTTTGGTGTTAGTGCTTATAGAATCAAAATAAAAAATCCCGGCTCCTTCATTAAAAAAGTATTTTTTATCTCCGGCTTTTTTATCTGCCATATAAAGCGGGATAGAATCTTTAACAGTGTATTGCGTAGCAATTTGCAAATGTAATGTATCTAGTAG
>JBQGDS010000236.1:0-12417 GCA_052039185.1 Flavobacterium sp. | reverse complement strand
TTCTGAAGTACGTATTGCCTATGTATTGAAAAAGGAAGATTTAATCCGTTCCGTTGAAATTCTTGCTGCTGCTATCCAGCAATACAATAAATAAGAAAACATACATTACCAAATTAGCCTCACGAAAGTGGGGCTTTTTTTGTGGTTGTCTCGTCCTGAAAAAAGTTGACTAATAAAAGTCAACTTTATGAAAAATCAGGATTTATTTAAAAAATCTTTATCCCCAGGTACAAGATACAGCGAAGCTTTTAAACGAGCTGTTGTTAAAGAGTATGAGCGGGGTATTTTAAGCAAAGACCAAATCAAGTCAAAATATGGTATTGGAGGCAATTCGAGAGTTTTGGAATGGTGTCGTAAATATGGTAAATTGCACTATCCTAAATTCTCTGCAATAGGCCGTCCGATGAAAGATCCACAAAAGCAACGAATCAAAGAACTGGAAAAGCAATTAGAAGATGCCAGGCTCAAAGTTTTGGCTTATGAAAAGCTTATATCTATTACTGAAAAAGAAGAAGGTATTAATATCTTAAAAAAAGACGCTGCCAAACAATTGACGAGCTTGCCAAAACCTACCCAAGAAAAGTAAGTATGTTTTGTGAGTTGTTTGGTTTTACTAAACAAGCTTATTATAAGCATCAATCCTGTAAGAAGAAATCGGACTCAAAAAGATTAAAGCTAAAAGAATTTGTATTGCTCATACGCAGGCAGATGCCACGTCTTGGTACACGAAAACTCTATCATCTATTAAAAGAAGAAAGTAATTTTTATATTGGAAGAGATAGATTATTTTCCATCTTAAGACAGGAAGGGCTGTTGATTAATCGAAAACGAAAATATACAGTTACAACCAACTCAAAACACTGGCTCAGAAAATACCCGAATTTAATTAGAGGTATTAGCCTAAAACGACCGGAACAGTTATGGGTGGCTGATATAACTTATATTGATACACTTGATGGCAATGCTTATTTACACCTTGTCACAGATGCTTATTCTAAACAAATAATGGGATATGAACTTTGTGATAATATGGAAGCCAGCTCTACATTAAAAGCTTTGGAAATGGCCTTAAATAGACGAAAGTATAAAACAGTTGAATTAATACATCATTCAGACAGAGGACTTCAGTATTGTAGTAAACTCTATACAGATTGCCTAAAAGAAAATGAAATAACTATCAGTATGACTGAAAATGGTGACCCTTATGAAAACGCTATTGCAGAAAGGGTCAATGGAATATTGAAGGACGAGTTCGGTCTCTCTGATAAGTTTGAAAGTATAATGCAGGCAAAGAAGTTAACAAAGCAGAGTATAGAGATTTACAACAAACTAAGACCGCATTTAAGCTGCTCTATGCTAACGCCAAATCAAATGCATCAACAAGATAAAATCAAACTAATATCTTTCAAAAAGAAAAAGTTCAGACATCTTGAAAATGTCTGAACTTTTATCAAATTTGTATAATAAAAAATAGTCAACCTATTTTAGGACTAGTCATGTCTTTAGCCTATCGGTTGGGTTTGATAAGCAGTGCATAAGGGTACTTTTTCTTTATCTCTGCAAGCGTCCTTTCGGCATCAATCTTTGATTTAAAATTACCTACCCAAACCTTGTATGTAGGGCTATTGTAAATTATAGTCCCGTCAATAGTCCTGAAATCACGTTTAAAGTCGCTCAGCGCTTTGCGTGCTTTATCGTTATCGCCATAAAATATCTGTATTTTATAGCGGTCATTAACAATAATTGATGAATTTATCTTACGTTTTTCGGCAAGCAGCTGCTCAAAACGTGTGTCCTGTGTAACGGATGTATTGTCCTGTGCAGATGAATTTTCTGCCCAAAATAGGCTTAATACAGTGCCCAGGTAAATGTAGTTTTTGCTTAAAATTCTCATAATGAACCTTGTTTGATACAAAAATACAACTATTTATTTTATGGGGTTTAACGTAATTTATTTAGAATTATTATAAATTGCTTCTTAAGATTTATTTAAGGTTTGAGAATTATACATAAGTCGTATTTTTGTGGGAGTTTTTAAAAAAGTATGCTGTTTTGTCGATATACACGAAAAAACTATACCAATTTAAGTCGATAATCATTTTTAATATGAAAAAAGTGGGTAACCATAATTCGTTTTCAAGAATTTTATTGTTCTGCTTAGCATTCTCGCTATCAATCTCCCTCTCTTCTTTTGCTCAACAGGCTGCTGCGCCTGCGGCTGATGCTGCTGTTGCGCCTGCTGATGCCGCTCCTGCAGCAGAAAGTGCCGGAGATGCAGCTAAAGGTAAGGAGTTGTTTAACACACTTTGTGCTGCATGTCACAAATTAGATGCCAAAGCTACAGGGCCTGCGTTAAGGGGTGTGGCTGATAAACATGACCGTGCATGGCTGCAAAAGTGGATAAGGAACAGTAGTGAGATGATCAAGGCAGGTGATCCTGTTGCGGTAAAGCTTTTTGCTGAGAACAACAATTCGGTAATGACTCCGTTTCCGCAACTTTCAGATGCAGACATCGATAATATTCTGGCATATACCTCTCAGCCTAAAGAAGAGGCTGCAGCTCCGGCATCCGGTGCTCAGGGTGGTGGCGCAGCTGTGAACGAAGGAAGTGTGTCGAACACTATAATTCTTGGTGCGCTTATCCTTGTGTTGTCGGTGCTTATCATAATGCTTGTTCTTGTTACAAAAACACTGAAAAGGGTTGCAGCTGCGAACAATATCGAAATGATTGAGAAAGACTCTTCAGTTTCACTTTGGAGGGCTTATGTTAAAAATCAGTTCCTTGTTCTTGTAACTGTAATATTGCTTATGCTTTCGGGTGCGTACTTTGCTTACGGCTACCTGATGCAGATAGGGGTTGACCAGGGTTACGAGCCTGTTCAGCCAATACACTTCTCTCACAAAATACACGCAGGTGATAACGGTATTGATTGTAAGTACTGCCACTCTTCGGCCAGGACAAGTAAAACTTCAGGTATACCATCGCTTAATGTGTGTATGAACTGTCACAAAAACGTTTCTGAATTCCAGGGTGATAAAGATTCTGTTTATGTTGACCATTCTAAAGAATTCTACACTGCAGAAATACAAAAACTTTACAACGCAGTTGGTTGGGATAAAACAGCCCAGAAATATACGGGAAAACAGAAGCCTGTTAAATGGGTAAGGATACACAACCTTCCTGACTTTGTTTACTTTAACCACTCTCAGCACGTTTCGGTTGCAGGCCTTGAATGTCAGACTTGCCACGGCCCGGTTGAAACTATGGAGGTTATGAGGCAGCATTCGCCACTTACTATGGGTTGGTGTATCAACTGTCACCGTGAGACTGATGTTAAAGTAGAAGGCAATGACTACTACAAAAAAATCCACGATGAGCTTGCCAAAAAATATGGCGTGCAAAAACTTACTGCTGCCAATATGGGTGGTACTGAGTGTGGAAAATGTCACTATTAATCAATTTTTAAGAAGCTAATATCTATATACAACATGGCATCAAACAAAAAATACTGGCAAAGTGTTGAGGAGCTTGATCAAAACAGCTCTATTGTTGAGACGCTGAGAAACAATGAGTTTGTTGAGGAAATTCCTGTTGATGAATTTCTTGGCGATAAGGAAGCTTTGTCGTCTTCTTCTACAAGCCGTCGTGACTTTTTGAAATACGTTGGGTTCAGTACTGCTGCAGCATCGCTTGCTGCGTGCGAAGGCCCGGTTATTAAATCAATACCTTATGTGGTTCAGCCGGAGGAAATCATTCCCGGTATTGCAGATTACTATGCAACTACAATTGCAGATGGTTTTGATTTTGCCAATATACTTATAAAAACCCGCGAAGGAAGGCCGATCAAGGTTGAAAACAATACACTTCCGGGCTCTAAAATAAAAGCTAACGGCAGGGTTTATGCGTCTGTACTTTCTTTGTATGACAGCATGCGCCTTAAGCAGCCAATGATTGAAGGTAAGCCTGCATCATGGGAAGAGGTGGACAGCCGTGTGAGAACCGGTTTAAGCCAGGCAGCTGCGGCAGGAGGTCAGGTGGTATTGCTTACCAATACAATGGCAAGTCCTTCTACTGATAAGCTTATTGCTGAGTTTGGTTCTAAGTATGCTAACTTTAAGCATGTTGTTTATGATGCAGTTTCTGCATCAGAGGCGCTTGATGCTTACCAGGCGGTATACGGCGAAAGGGCTTTGGCTGATTATGATTTTTCTAAGGCAGATGTTATTGTTTCTGTTGGTGCTGATTTCCTTGGCGACTGGCAGGGTGGCGGATGTGATACAGGTTATGCTGAAGGCCGTATCCCTAAGAATGGTAAAATGTCTAAGCATATACAGTTTGAGGCTAATATGTCTCTTTCAGGGGCTAATGCCGACAGGCGTGTGCCAATGACTGTTACACAGCAAAAATATGCACTTGTGCATTTATATAATGCTATTACAGGTGCGGGTGTAAGTGTTCCTAAAATTGATGGTAAAGCCGGTGAGGAAGTTATTAAGGCTGCGCAACAGCTTAAGGCTGCAGGTGCACGTGGTGTTATTGCTACAGGCCTTGACGATGTAAACGCACAACTTCTTGTAATTGCTATTAATAATGCGCTGCAATCTCAGGCTTTCAACCCTGGTGTTGCACGTTATGTAAGAAAGGGTGATGCTAAAGCGGTTGCCCAGCTTATTACTGATATGAAAGCAGGTTCGGTTCACACACTTATAATGAGTGGTGTAAACCCTGTATATACTTTGGCTAATAGCGCTGAATTTGCTGAAGCCCTTAAAAAAGTAAAACTTTCAGTTGCATTCTCTATGAAAGAGGATGAAACTTCATCTAAAACTACAATTGCTGCTGCTGCGCCACACTACCTTGAGTCATGGGGCGATGTAACCATTGCAAAAGGTTACTACAGCATTACGCAGCCTACTATCCGTCCGCTGTTCAAAACAAGACAGCTTCAGGATGCCCTTCTTAAATGGACGGGTAATTCGGCGGAATTCTATGAATATCTTAAAGCTTCTTCTGTAGCTTTCAATACAGGTAAAACCTGGAACCAACTGGTGCACGATGGTGTAACTGTTGCTTCTGTACTTCCTACTGCCACAGCTAATACGGCAGATTTTGCAGGAGCTGCAGCAAGGCTTGGTCAGTCAAAACCATTGGCAGACCTTGAACTTGTATTATATACTAAAACAGGTATGGGTGATGGCCAGCAGGCTAACAACCCATGGCTTCAGGAATTCCCTGATCCTATCACAAGGGTGTCGTGGGATAACTATGTAACTGTTTCGCGTTTTGATGCTGACAGGCTGAAGCTTAAAAATTATAACGTTGCTAATGGCGGATTAAACGGTAGTTATGTAACTATCGAAGTTGCAGGTAAAAAACTGGAAAAAGTTCCTGTGAGTATCCAGCCTGGCCAGGCAAGAGGTACAATAGGTCTTGCGCTTGGTTATGGTAAGAAAGAAGGTGTAAAGCAGGAAATGCAGGTAGGTGTTAATGCCTACACACTTTACAGTAACTTTAACTCGTTGCAGTCGGCTAAAGTTACGCTTGAATCAGGCGATCATGAGTTTGCTTGTGTTCAGCTTCAAAAAACATTAATGGGTAGGGGCGATATCATTAAAGAAACTACCCTTGAAATATTCAATACTAAAGATGCTGCTGACTGGAATATTGTTCCTGTAGTATCTCTGGACCACAATGAAGTTCCTGCTGCATCGGTTGACCTTTGGGAAGCGTTTGACAGGACTGTGGGCCACCACTTTAACCTATCTATCGACCTTAATGCCTGTACAGGTTGTGGTGCGTGTGTAATAGCATGTCACGCTGAAAATAACGTGCCGGTTGTAGGTAAGAGTGAAGTAAGGAGAAGCCGTGATATGCACTGGCTGCGTATTGACAGGTATTACTCATCTCAGGAAACTTTTGAAGGTGATATCAAAGTGAAGAACAGCGCTTCAGGCCTTATGGATTCTATTGATAAGTTTGATGGCCTTGAAGATCCTGCAGAAAACCCTCAGGTGGCATTCCAGCCTGTATTCTGCCAGCACTGTAACCATGCACCATGTGAAACTGTATGTCCGGTTGCGGCAACTTCACACGGTCGCCAGGGGCAAAACCACATGGCTTATAACCGTTGTGTGGGTACCCGTTACTGTGCTAACAACTGTCCTTACAAAGTACGTCGTTTCAACTGGTTCCTTTATAACAAGAACGAGGAGTTTGACTATCATATGAATGACGATCTTGGCCGTATGGTACTTAACCCTGATGTTAACGTACGTTCAAGAGGTGTAATGGAAAAATGTTCACTATGTATCCAGATGACCCAGGCTACTATTCTTAAAGCTAAGAGAGAAGGCCGCAGGGTTAAGAAGGATGAATTCTATACAGCTTGTTCTGAAGCTTGTGGAAGCGGTGCCATAGTATTTGGGGATATCAATAACCCTGAAGATGCCGTAACCAAGCTTAAGGAAGATGACAGGATGTACCACCTGCTTGAGCATATTGGTACAAAACCAAACGTTTTCTTCCAGGTTAAAGTAAGGAACGTATAGTAATAAGTAAGTATTAATAAGAAACAATATAAAGGATTATGTCGTCTCATTACGAAGCACCCATTAGAAAACCTTTAATTATAGGTGATAAAAATTTCCACGATGTAACAGTTGATGTTGCAAGGCCGGTGGAAGGCAGGGCAAATAAGCAATGGTGGATTGCGTTCTCTATTGCACTTGCAGCTTTCCTTTGGGGAGTAGGCTGTATAGCTTACACAGTAGGCACCGGAATCGGGGTATGGGGTTTAAATAAAACAATTGGATGGGCCTGGGATATTACCAACTTCGTTTGGTGGGTAGGTATCGGCCACGCCGGTACGCTTATCTCTGCGGTACTATTGTTATTCCGCCAGAAATGGAGGATGGCAATTAACCGTTCGGCAGAAGCAATGACCATTTTCTCAGTAGTACAGGCAGGTTTGTTCCCTGTATTCCATATGGGGCGCCCATGGTTAGGCTACTGGGTACTTCCTATACCAAACCAGTTCGGTTCACTTTGGGTTAACTTCAACTCGCCGCTTCTTTGGGACGTATTCGCAATTTCTACATATCTTTCGGTATCGCTTGTATTCTGGTGGACAGGACTTCTTCCTGACTTTGCAATGCTTCGCGACAGGGCTATAACTCCGTTTACTAAAAGAGTTTACTCTATACTTAGTTTCGGATGGAGCGGCCGTGCTAAAGACTGGCAGCGTTTTGAAGAGGTTTCTCTTGTGCTTGCAGGTCTTGCTACGCCACTTGTACTATCGGTACACACTATCGTATCATTTGACTTTGCTACCTCGGTTATTCCGGGCTGGCACACTACCATCCTTCCTCCGTACTTTGTGGCGGGTGCAATCTTCTCAGGATTTGCAATGGTAAACACCCTTCTTATCATTATGAGGAAGGTATCTAACCTTGAAGCTTATATTACCATACAGCACATAGAGCTTATGAACATAATCATCATGATTACAGGTTCTATTGTAGGTATCGCTTATATTACCGAGCTTTTCGTAGCATGGTATTCAGGAGTAGAGTACGAGCAGTACGCTTTCCTTAACAGGGCAACCGGTCCTTACTGGTGGTCATACTGGCTGATGATGACATGTAACGTGATTTCTCCACAGGTTATGTGGTTCAAAAAAATCCGTACCAGCATCATGGCATCATTCATCATTTCACTTGTTGTAAACGTGGGTATGTGGTTCGAGCGTTTTGTAATTATCGTTACATCGCTTCACAGGGACTACCTTCCGTCATCTTGGACAATGTTCCAGCCTACTTTTGTAGATGCAGGTTTCTATATCGGTACAATTGGTTTCTTCTTTGTTCTTTTCCTTCTGTATTCAAGAACCTTCCCGGTTATTGCACAGGCAGAGGTTAAGTCTATCATGAAGTCATCAAGCGAGACGTACAAGAAGCAAAGGGAACAACACGGACACGACAATCATTCACATTCAGAACATAATCATTAAGATCATGAGTAATAAAGTATTGCATGTACTATACAATGATGATGATATCCTGATGGATGCGGTAAAGAAAACACGCGCCGCTCATCATCACATTGAAGAAATCTATACACCTTTCCCGGTGCACGGCCTTGACAAAGCAATGGGGCTTGAGCCAACAAGAATAGCTATTACTTCATTCTTATATGGTTTAGTTGGTTTAAGTGTGGCTATAACACTTATCCGTTTTGTAATGATCCAGGACTGGCCGCAGGATATTGGAGGTAAGCCAAGTTTTAGCTTTATACAAAACATGCCGGCTTTCGTTCCGGTAATGTTTGAGCTTACAGTATTCTTCGCAGCTCACCTTATGGTTATTACTTTCTATATGAGGAGTAAGCTATGGCCTTTTAAAAGCGCTGAAAACCCTGATGTAAGGACTACTGATGATCATTTCCTTATGGAAATTGCCGCTCACGGCGATGTTGACCAACTGGTTTCATTCTTTGAGAACACAGGCGCTGTGGAAGTTAAAGTAATTGAAAAGCACTAAGAGATTATGAAGACATTATATAAAATAGCTTTACTGGTAACTGTATCTATAACGGTTACCGCCTGTTTTAATAAAAAGGAACCGAACTACCAATATGTACCTAACATGATGTATTCAGTTGCTTACGAAACGTATTCAGAATCGAGTGCTTTTGCTAACGGTAAAGAAGGACAGCTTCCTGCTAAAGGTACAATACCAAGAGGCTTTACGCCTTATGAGTACGAAAACTCTACTGAAGGCTTGGAGCTTGCAAGAACTAACCTGAAATCACCGCTTACCCCGGCTACAATTGATGAGCCGAGAGGAGAACAGCTGTTCACTATATACTGTGCTATTTGCCACGGCGATAAGGGTGACGGAAAAGGTAACCTTGTAAAAAGGGAGAAATTCTTGGGTGTGCCTAACTATAAAGACAGGCCGGTTACTGAAGGAAGCGTTTTCCACGTGATTACTTACGGATTAAACTCTATGGGTTCGCATGCTAACCAGCTTACACAGGAAGAGCGTTGGCAGGTTACGCACCATGTGATGAAACTAAAGAGCCAATTATAATTGTAGAACACTGAAAGCATAAGATATGTACACATTTTCAAGTAGATTAAAAACTTTTTCTTTTATCCTTATGATCTTGGGTGTTCTGGGGATTGGTTATAGTTTTTTCACTGCACCTAAAACTGTTCAGGACGTAGAAAAAATATTGGCTGCCGAGAGCCATCATGACGGGCATGGCGCTCATCATGAGGGACATACTACTCAGGCTGTTCATGCTCCGGAAACGCATAAGCATGATGACGGTGACCATGCCATACACGATAGTGTAGATCATGCCGAAATAGCTGAAAAACACATAACAGGTACACCTGTACAAAATGATACTGTTCATGCAACTGCTGCTGTAAATGATACAGCGCATGCAGATGCACATGAAGGACATGATCATACCGCACATGCAGAAGCCCACGCTGACCATGACCACGCTGCACACGCAGGCCACGATCATGAGGCACACGCTTCGCATGATGAGCACCAGCATCACCTGGAGCACGTGCTTCACCAGTTACAGAACAAGCCTGGGGCTGCTGTGTATGTTGCTGCTATATTCTTTATGCTGTTATCGCTTGGCGTACTTGCATTTTACGCAATACAGTATGCTGCGCAGGCAGGATGGTCTCCGGTACTTTTCCGTGTGATGGAAGGTATCACGGCTTACCTGCTGCCGGGCTCAGTTATATTCTTTGTATTACTTATACTTGGAGCGGTACACGTACACCACCTGTTTATATGGATGGATCCGGAAGTTGTGGCGGCTGACCACCTTATACAGGGAAAATCAGGCTACCTTAATATTCCTTTCTTCCTTATAAGGGCTGTTATCTTCCTTGCAGGATGGAACCTTTACCGTCACTTCGCCAGGAAAAACTCTATCGCTAATGATGATGCTTCAGACAATTCTATTTATAAGAAAACATTCAAAATGTCTGCAAGCTTCCTTGTATTCTTCATTATTACAGAATCCATCATGTCTTGGGACTGGATCATGTCGGTTGACCCGCACTGGTACAGTACACTATTCGGATGGTATGTATTTGCAAGTTTCTTTGTAAGTGGTATCACAACAATTGCAATGATTACTGTTTTCCTTAAGTCATTAGGTTATCTTGAGCAGGTAAATACAAGCCACCTTCATGACCTTGCCAAATTCATGTTCGGTATCTCAATTTTCTGGACATACCTTTGGTTCTCTCAGTTCATGCTTATGTGGTATGCTAACATACCGGAAGAGGTTACTTATTTTGTAACACGTATAGAGCAATACAACCTGCCTTTCTTCGGAATGCTTGCCATGAACTTTGTATTCCCGGTACTTATACTGATTAATACTGATTTTAAACGCCTTTCATGGATTATCGTTATGGCAGGTATCGTAATACTTTGCGGCCACTATATCGACTTCTTCAACATGATTATGCCGGCTACCGTGGGCGACCGTTGGTTTATTGGCGCAGGCGAAATAGGTTCAATACTATTCTTCTTAGGTCTGTTTATATTTGTAGTATTTACAGCGCTTACAAAAGCTCCGCTTGTTGTGAAGCGTAACCCATACCTTGAAGAAAGTAAGCATTTTCATTATTAATATTTAAAGAAATAAACAGATGACAAGTTTATTGGTAATTATAGTTTTAGTTTTATTAGGCATTGCAATATGGCAGTTAACTAAAATCTTCCACCTGACACAGGTTAGGGCTGCATACAGCACTTCAGATGCTTCTGAAATTGCTAATGACAGGGATAATAATGTTAATGGTTACCTGATGTTTGCCTTCCTGGGATTCATCTACCTTATTACAATATTTTCATTATGGAAGTATGGACACCTTGTATTGGGTACTCCTGCTTCAGATCATGGGCCGGATTATGATAACCTTATGGCTATCTCAATGGCGCTTATATTTTTTGTACAAACAATTACACAGTTTCTTCTTCACTATTTTGCATTTAAATACAGAGGTAAAGAAGGCAGGGTGGCTTACTATTTTGCCGACAACGATAAACTTGAGTTCATCTGGACTATTATTCCGGTAATCGTACTTGCAGGCCTTATCCTTTACGGGCTTTATACCTGGACAAACATTATGTTTGTTGATGACAAGGATAAAGATGCGGTATATGTTGAAGTATATGCCAAGCAGTTTAGCTGGGAAGTTCGCTATGCCGGTAAGGATGGCGTACTTGGTAAAGCTAACGTAAGGTACATAGAGGGTGTAAACACACTTGGTGTTGATATGAGCGATCCTAACGCACAGGATGATATCGTGACTAATGAGCTTCACCTTCCAAAAGGTAAAAAAGTTATTTTCAAATTCCGTTCTCAGGATGTACTTCACTCAGCTTATATGCCTCATTTCAGGGCGCAGATGAACGTAGTGCCTGGTATGGTAACTCAATTTGCTTTCACACCAACAATCACTACTGATGAAATGCGTGAAGATCCTGCAATTGTAGAGAAAGTAGCGAACATAAACAAAATACGTTCTCAAAAGAGTATTGAGCTTACAGCTAAAGGTCAATCAGCTTTAGAACCTTATACATTTGACTACCTGCTGCTTTGTAATAAAATATGTGGTGCATCACACTACAATATGCAGATAAAAGTTGTGGTTGATAACGAGGCTGACTTTGATAAGTGGCTTAAAGAGAAACAACCTCTTTCTGCAGCTGTTAAAGAATCTAAGAAAGAAGCAGCTGCGCCGGTAGAGCCTGCAGGGCAGGAAGCTCCTGTACAGCCAGCTGATTCATCTAATACAGCTGCTACTAAGCCTGATTCAACAGCAGTAGCACAGGTAACAAAAAAATAATTCTTTTTTCAAATATTCAAATTAAAGAAATATGTCAGCAGAAGGACACGAAATACATGGTCACGCAGAACACGGTCATCACGATGCTCATGATCACCACCACCATAAAGAAACTTTTATAACAAAGTACATCTTTAGTATTGATCATAAAATGATTGCCAAGCAGTACCTTATTACAGGTATCTTCATGGGAATTATCGGTATTGTAATGTCAATACTATTCCGTATGCAAATTGCATGGCCGGAAGAATCTTTCAGCATTTTCAAAGTGCTTTTAGGTGAAAAATTTGCTCCTAACGGTGTAATGAGAAACGATATTTACCTTGCATTGGTAACAATACACGGTACTATAATGGTATTCTTTGTACTTACTGCAGGTTTGAGCGGTACATTCAGTAACCTTCTTATCCCGCTTCAGATTGGTGCAAGGGATATGGCTTCAGGCTTTATGAACATGGTTTCATACTGGTTGTTCTTCGTTTCTTCAGTAATCATGGTTATTTCCCTTTTTGTTGAATCAGGT
>JBQGDS010000235.1:0-4288 GCA_052039185.1 Flavobacterium sp. | reverse complement strand
CAGTGCCCCGAGCGGGTGCAGCGACGCGGCATAATTGTATGCTTCACTTTTAAGGAAAGCAATATCTGCCTGTTTATCAGCCACAGGACAACTATTGGGTTGCAGTGCTACATCGGTAAAACCGCTTCTGGCAGCAACATTGAGTCCGTTTGCAATTGTTTCCCTATCCTCATAACCCGGCTCTCCAAAACTTACCGAACTGTCAAACCAACCCCGGGAAATATGCAGGTTATCGCGCTGTATTACTTCAAAACCTTCAGCAGGATTTATAGTACCAATTTTGGTTATGATGCCATTTTCAACTTGAATGTCAACAGCTGTTCCGTTGTACGGATTATTGCTGTCAATGATAATGGCATTTTTAAAGATCAGGTTCATTTTACAAATTTTTGAATAAATAGTTCAAGTAAAAGGAAAACAAGTGTGCCTATAATGAACCATTTCCATAGCTCATCGGCAGTACGGCTTGATTTAATATCGTTGTATACAGTTGAGACCGAATCGGCTTTTGTAAATTTATTTAATACTGCTGTATTATCAAGATTCAGGTCACTTTCGGTACGTGGATAATTAAAGCTTACATTTTTCAGCATTTCATCACCTTTCATTATGCTGTAATTTCCGGCTTTTTCAGGATAGTCGCCAAATGACAGCTTCACCTTGTTGTTAAGCAGCTGCTGCATTGGTATAAAATCGCTTTCTTCATTTTTTACTGCCAGCACTTCGTCTTTTGAAAGCTGTGCATCAACAATAAGGCTTTGATTTTCACCAATTGTAAATGCAGTAATACCTGTATTATTGTTATTTTGTGCCATGTTGAAAAAAGTAGGCACTATAAGCGGCGAATTTTGGAAGTTACTGTTGGTTTTATTTACAGGTGCCGAAAATACATATACATTTCCTATCCTGTTAGTCATAGAAGCGAGGAATGGTGACTGGTCATCATAACTCAATACGGGCATTATTGCTCCTGACAGCATAAACCCTTTACCGGCTTTAGGGTATTGGAAATTACTTGTTTTCTTTTCAAAAACGGTTTGGTACAGCGGATGGCTGAACGCTATTTTTGTAATCTGCCTTTCATTGGTAACAGCACTTTTAAATGATGCGCTGCCAAAGTTGCCCAGCATAGCATTAAGGTTTTGAATGCCTGCTTCTGCCGAAGGTATTATTACAATATTACCGCCTTTTGCATAAACTGATTTTAATGTGGTAATTAAAGCCTGTGGGATTTCCTTAAGTTCATTAAGTATTATGGCATCCTGCTTTTCCAGGCTGTTATAGTCAAGCGTGTTCAGTTCCGTGCTTATAAAGTTAAATTCATCATCGGTATAAATACGCGAAAGGAAACTGTTTTTGGCAGCTTCACCTATGGCAATAACATTCGATTTTTTTGGTTTTGAAATACTGAAATAGTACATGTTGTCATAAGCAACACTATTATCAGAAACCGTAACATAACCATGAAAATCTTTTTTCGGGATAGTAAATGTTGATGACTTTTTAGCGGCATCAAACTTTACAATTGTCTTTGCAGTAAGGCTTTTGCCATTATATAATGCAACAGGTACATCCTCTTCAAAATTACCGTATGCCTGCATATCAACCTTTATTTCGTAAAAGTTATCCATAACCTGCGATATGTATACGCTGTCAATAGCAATGTTGCTTTTATTTTGCGCTTCAGGTACTATTGCATAAACTGGTCCGGTACTTTCAAAGCGGCTTACGTTTTTACTGTCAAGGTTCACGGCATCAGTAATCAGTACTATATCTTTTCCACGCTTGCTTTTAGCTTCTGCTTTTGTCAAAAGAAAATCAGGGCGGAAGGACACAGCGCTGTACTGCAGGTTTTGCAGGTCTTTCTGTATTGATTTTATATCGGTATCCCAGTAGGCTCCGGTATTGGTAAGAAGTGAGAACTGTTGGTCTTCAGGCGTATTTTCCAACAGGTCCTGTACGGCACGTTTCAATAATTCGCCTTTGCTGCCCTTAGCCTGCATAGAGAAGGAATTGTCAAGCAATATTACCATTTCATTACCTGTATTTACATTGTCCTTAGCATTAAAATAAGGTTGGGCAAAGGCAATGATAAGGCAGGCAAGGAGGAACAGGCGGGTTAAAAGCAGCAGCCACTTTTTAATGCGGGAGCTTTTGCGCGTCTGCATGCTAAGTTCCTTAAGGAAACGTACATTGGTAAAATATTCTTTTTTAAAGCGGCGCAGCTGAAATAAATGTACAAGTATGGGAATTACCAGTAAAAAAAGGAAGTAAAGAATTTCAGGGTGTTTAAACTGCATCCGTTTGAAAGTTTGTCAAAAATACAAATTTTTATCTTATACTATAACCCGATTTTCCCGTTTAAATTTCACATAACATTTAAAAACTTTACTTTTGTTATCACTAAATTGCACATAATGAGAATAGCTGTTTTACTAATATTACTTGCTTTTATGAAGGCAAATGCGCAGGATAATTACAATCTTGTAATAGGTACCTATACTAAGGATTGCGACAGTAAAGGTATTTATGTGTATGATTTTAATGCTCTTACAGGCGACTCAAAGCTTAAAAGCACCCAAAGCTCCAACAACCCCAGCTATCTTACCGTAGCGCCTGACGGAAAATATATATATACTGTAAATGAAGACGGCGAGAAAAGCACATTAAGCGCTTTTCGCTACACGCCTGATAATGGTAAGCTGAAACTTATCAATAAAAAAGACTCAAGGGGTGAGGACCCATGCTATATAATCAGCGATGACAAGTATGTAATTTCTGCCAACTATACAGGCGGTACAATCTCTGTTTTCGGTCGCAATGCCGATGGCAGCCTTACCGAAGCTAAACAGCTTATAAAACATTCAGGCAGCAGCGTAAACAAAGAACGCCAGGAAAAGCCGCATGTACATATGGTGCAGTTTTCACCGGATAAAAAATATGTTTTTGCTAACGACCTCGGTACTGATAAAACATACATATACAGTTACAATCCTAACGAAGAGCATAAAATACTGGTGCTGAAAGATGTTGTTACAGCCAGGCCGGGCAGCGGGCCAAGGCATTTGATATTTAATCCCAACGGAATTTTCTTTTATGTGCTGAATGAGCTTGATGCAAGCCTTGCCGTATACAGCTGGATAAAAGATAAAGCTGTACTTATACAGGAAATGAGTATTGCCATTAAAGAAGAAGGCTGCAAAAACGGCGCTGCCGATATACGCTTTTCCCGCGATGGTAAATTTCTCTACGCAACAAACAGAGGAGATGCTAACACCATCACCGTTTTTAAAAACCATGCTAACGGTATGCTGAATTTTGTACAGCAGCTGCCAACGGGTGGTGAGGGTCCTAGAAACTTTGTTATAGACCCTAAAGATAACTTTGTGCTTGTAGGTAACCAGCAAACCAATGAAGTGGTAATTTTTAAAAGGGATAAAACTACCGGTATGCTAACCGATACCAACAAGCGTATACAACTGTGTGCACCGGTATGTTTAATATTCACTAAAAATAAGTAAAAAGGAGGCATTTGCCTCCTTTTTTAATTTTGTTTTATAAACTTTTCAGTTATGATTTCATTGTTATGTTTTATATTAATAATGTAAATCCCGTCCGAAAGATTACCAATATAAACTGACTCATTATCATTTTCAATTTCTTTTTCCATTATTAAAGAGCCATTCATACTGGTTATTTTTATACTTGAATTTTTAAAATCCTGAATACCACTAATAGTTAAATAATCTTGTGCCGGATTAGGGAATATTTTTAAAGTTTGGTCTGATCCAGTTTTTATTCCTGTATCACCATTTCTGTATGTTGAGTTTGCATGCACAGATTGTGTCAGTACGGGAATAATTCTCCATTTCTGTAATTGCAGAGAGTCTTTAGGAAAAGATATTACGTTACTGTTGGTTGCTTCAATATAAGAAAGATACCCTCTTGTATAAGCACTATTTATTAAATAACCATTGTCGTAATTTCCATTGATTTTCCATTCCTGGTTTGTGTTAAGTGGTAAGTCTGCAACAGCTTTAACATATCGTCCTTGACAAATAGGACTTGTTGTGCCTGATACTTCAAAGGTATTTTCTAATGTTTTAGTTTGATCATTAAAAGGATGAATTCTATAATGACCTCCTACGCGTGTTAATTGCCATTTATTGCTATTTAAGTTTAGTATATTGGTAGCGGCAGTAACATACGTACTCATAGCATTATAGCTAAGTACTTTATTGTTATCAAAGTTTTGAATATAATATAGTCCTTCTGGCAAGCTGGTTGA
>JBQGDS010000234.1:0-6497 GCA_052039185.1 Flavobacterium sp. | reverse complement strand
TCATTAAAAATGGACGATTTTAAAAAGAATCATCCAGACCGTTTTTTTCAGGTAGGAATTGCCGAAGCGAACATGATTGGTTTGGCTGCCGGAATGACCATTGGAGGTAAAATTCCGTTCACAGGAACATTTGCCAACTTTTCTACAGGAAGGGTTTATGACCAGATTCGCCAGAGTGTGGCTTACTCTGACAAGAACGTAAAAATATGTGCTTCGCACGCAGGGCTTACCTTAGGTGAAGACGGCGCAACACACCAGATACTGGAAGATATAGGGCTGATGAAAATGCTGCCCGGTATGACGGTTATCAATACCTGTGACTATAACCAGACAAAAGCTGCCACTATAGCTATTGCTGACCACCACGGGCCGGTTTACCTGCGTTTCGGGCGCCCTGCTGTACCAAACTTTACTCCTGAAAATGGCGAGTTTGTTATAGGAAAGGCCGTAATGCTTAATGAAGGTACTGATGTTACCATTATAGCTACAGGCCACCTTGTTTGGGAAGCGCTTGTTGCTGCTGAAAAGCTGGAAGAAAAAGGCATTTCTGCTGAAGTTATAAATATACATACTATCAAGCCACTTGATGATGAAGCTATACTTAAATCAGTTGGTAAAACAGGCTGCGTAGTTACAGCTGAAGAGCACAACATACTGGGCGGGCTTGGCGAAAGCGTAGCACGTACACTTTCACATAATCATCCGGCACCACAGGAATTTGTGGCTGTAAATGATAGTTTTGGAGAATCAGGCACACCGGATCAGTTAATGGAAAAATATAAACTGAACAGCCAGGCAATTATTGAAGCTGCTGAAAAAGCAATCAGCCGAAAATAATTACCTGATACATAAGTAAGTTTAAGCCCTGCAATTGCAGGGCTTATTTATTTCATTACATCTTGTTTTTTATACATCGCAACTCCTTCAATTAGGTCAAAAAGCCCTGTTTTATTATATTTGTAAAAATCCCATTTTCGGGAAAAGAATCATCTTACAAGCCTATGGAATTATACTATTCACTTTCGGTACTTATAGTACTTGCTTCTTTTTTTGCCTATTTCAATGTACGCTTTCTTAAACTCCCTTCCACTATCGGTATCATGGTTATTGCCATGGCGGTTTCGGTAATACTGGTAGTTTTTGGTAACGTTTTCCCCCATACTTTAAAAAGCATCACTTCACTTATTGCCGAGTTTGATTTTACCGAACTGCTAATGGGCGCTATGCTAAACTTCCTGCTATTTGCAGGAGCGGTTCATATTAACTTAAAAGACCTGCGCGAACAGCGTGCACCTGTAATGGTTTTCTCTACCGTAAGCGTAATCATATCAACAGTTGTGGTAGGGTCATTGGTTTACTTTATCCCCCTGGATAGCCTGGAGCTTCCGTTTATATACTGCCTGCTTTTTGGGGCGCTTATTTCCCCTACCGACCCTATTGCTGTACTAAGCATACTTAAACAGGCGAAGGTGCGAAAATCGCTGGAAACGAAAATTGCTGGAGAATCATTATTTAACGATGGTGTTGCTGTTGTGGCATTTGCCGTAATATTACAACTGGCGCAAAGCGAATCGCAGGATTTATCGTTACTAAACATTATGTGGCTGCTTTTAAAAGAAGCAGGAGGCGGATTTGTTGTTGGTGTAGCCCTTGGTATCACGGCATCGCGCGCTATGCGTAAAATCGACGATTATAAAGTATCGGTACTTATTACGCTCTCTGTTGTTATGGGCGGTTACCTTATTGCGCGTTACCTGCACATATCGGGCCCGCTTACCATGGTTTTCGCAGGGCTTATCATCGGCAGCTTTAAGAGAAGGTCGGCCACTATGTCACCTGTAACAAAGGACTATTTGGATAAATTCTGGGAACTGAATGACGAAATACTGAATGCCATACTATTCCTTTTCATCGGCTTCAACCTGCTTATGCTAACCGACCTGAATGACTACTGGATCCCCGGCCTGGCTTGTATATTCATTGTACTACTGGCACGTTATGTATCAATATGGATGCCCACTAAGTTTATCCCTTTTAAAGAGAAATTCAGCAAAGGAACCATAAAAGTACTGGTGTGGGGTGGCCTGCGCGGTGGTGTGAGTATTGCGCTGGCACTATCAATAGCTGACGGGCCATATAAAAAAGTAATAATAGCGGTTACCTACTTTGTTGTTGTATTTTCAATAATTGTACAGGGATTAACTGTAGGCAAAGTAGCCGGAAAAATATTGGAAAAAGAAAAAGCTGCCGGATTATAAATTATCCGGCAGTACTTTACCAGGATTTAAAATGTTGTTCGGGTCAAATAATTGTTTTATGCCTTTCATAAGCTGCAATTGTGTGGTGCTGAAGGCTATATCCATATAGTTTTTCTGTACATAACCTATACCATGCTCACCCGAAAGCGTACCTTTAAGTGAAACGGTAAGTTCAAATATCTCACGGATGCCTTTGGGCACTTCAGTTTTCCAGTTTTCGTCACTCATATCGCCTTTAATGATGTTCACGTGGAGGTTGCCATCACCGGCATGGCCGTAACATACTGACTGGAAACCATATTTCCTGCCGGCCGCTTTAATGCCTTCTAAAAGTTTAGGAAGTTCGTAGCGCGGCACTACCGTATCTTCTTCCTTATAAACAGAGTTAGCTTTTACGGCTTCGCCCACTGCACGACGCATTTTCCATAAGGCATTTTTCTGGTCTTCGGTATCGGCAAAAAGTATCTCGTCAATTTCAAACTGCTCAAGTACTCCCATAATCTTTTCAGCTTCGGTAAAAAGAACATCAGGATAATTACCATCCACTTCTATAAGCAGATGTGCTTCCACGGTGTCTTTAATTTCGAGGCTCACGCCGTCAACGTATCGTAGTGTCCAGTCAATAGCGTCTCGCTCCATAAATTACAATGCACTTGGGACAATCCCGGCACGGAATATCTCTGCGACTGCCTCACAAGCCTGCCCTGCTTTAAAAAAAGGAACAAGCATAAGAATGTTATGGCTATTTTGTGGTAACAGCTTCATCACAATTTTAGTGATAATACCCAATGTGCCTTCACTGCCCACCATAAGCTGGGTAAGATTGTAGCCTGTAGAGTTTTTAAGGGTATTAGCGCCTGTCCAAATGATTTCTCCTGTGGGAAGGACTACTTCAAGGTTAAGAACATAGTCCTTAGTAACTCCGTATTTAAGCGCCCTTGCCCCTCCGGCATTTTCAGCCACGTTGCCACCTACGGTGCAGCTGCCCTGGCTTGAAGGATCGGGCGGATAAAATAAGCCTTTTTCTGCCACCGCTTCACGAAAAACCTGAGTGACAACTGCAGGCCCTACCATAGCCTGAAGGTTTTTTTCATCAATTTCTATTTTGTTGAAACGCTCCATACTAAGGCCTATACCGCCAAATATACTTAGCGCACCACCGCTCAACCCTGTACGCCCGCCGATAGGCACTACCGGGATTTTATATTCATTTGCCAGTTTCATGATTGCGGAAACTTCTTCAGCAGTTCCCGGCTTTACTACTACAGCAGGAGGAAAGTTATAATCTTCGGTTTCATCATGCCCATAGTGCGTACGGGTTTCTATATCGGTAAAAAAAAATGACTGCCCGACTATATTTTCAAGTCCGGCAATCATTTCCTGTGGTAATATATGTATGTTCATTATGCAGTAATTTGAAACGCGATGTGCGTTTTCAAAAATACTACAAATTATGTTGTGGTATAATAATTACCTCTTGGGTTTCTCCTGCTCCATATTAAATGATCAACAGAAAACCTTCCGCTTCCTGTAATAGAAAGAATAACATATATAGTAAAGTACAGCGCACCCATTTCTTTTGCCCCGAAAGGATCTTCCATATGAATATAGAACACTGCAACTGCCATGGTAATAATTAAAGGTATTACTGCCAGCCTTGTCAGTAGCCCTAAAATAATAAGGAATGAACAAACCACCTCGGCAAAAACGGTTAGCGCCAATGATGCTGTAGCGCCAACGCCAAAAGGATCGGCAAATTCTATCGGGGCATCACCCATAAGCATTGTCAGTTTTGGCAGTCCGTGCGTCATCATAAAGCTGCCGGCTACAATACGTAATATCAGCAGCCCTGCATCATAAAGCCTGTCGCGCGCAGGCGTAGCAAATACATCCATAGTAAAAATTTGATTGTTGGTTAGAGAATAAAATTAAGCAAAAATTTATTTCTATAACCAATCTGCATTAATTATCCTTTTTAAGGTTAGGCAGGAACCAGGCAATAACACCTATAAGCGGCAGATAGGCACAAAGGCCATATACATAATTTATACTTGTATGGTCGGCAAGGTAGCCTAATAGTGCTGAACCCAAACCGCCCATGCCAAAGGCAAATCCGTAGAATAAACCGGAAACCATACCCAGCTTCTTAGGAAGTAATTCCTGAGCGTATACCAGTATTGCCGGAAAAGCAGATGATATTATTATTCCTATAGCAACAGAAAGCACTCCTGTCCAAAACAAATCGGCGTAGGGTAGTAAAAGTGTGAATGGCGCTGCGCCCAGTACCGAGAACCATATTACATACTTGCGCCCGAACTTATCGCCCAAAGGCCCACCCAGTAATGTACCGATAGCAACCGAAATAAGGAAAAGGAACAAATGAAACTGCGCATCTTCAATCGAGATGCGGAATTTTTCCATGAGGTAAAAAGTAAAGTAGCTTGATATACTTGCTACATAAAAATATTTAGAAAAAATAAGTACCAGCAAAATTACAATTGCAGATATCACTCGCGACTTGGAGAGGTTTGGCAGGTTTTCAAGTACTATCTTTTTCTTTGCATTCAGGTTGATGTGCTCCCGGTACCAACGCGCAATATGCGTAAGTACTGCAATTGCCAGTATGGCTACAATAACAAACCATATTATATATTGCTGCCCGTTTGGCACAACAATCCACGCTACAAGCAGTGGGCCAACTGCCGTACCTGTGTTCCCTCCTATCTGAAAAATGGATTGGGCAAGGCCACGCCTTCCACCCGATGCCAGATACGATACCCGTGATGCCTCCGGATGAAAGACCGATGAACCTATACCCACCAATATTACAGAGGCAAGTATCATAGGAAAAGATGAAGCACAGGAAAGCATGACAATACCAATCAACGTAAATGCCATGCCTACCAGTTGTGAGTAAGGCTTCGGCTTCCTGTCGGTATAAAAGCCTACGAAAGGCTGAAGTATTGATGCAGCCATCTGGTAGGAAAAGGTAATTAAACCTATTTGTGTAAAGGTTAAATTATAATTATC
This sequence comes from Flavobacterium sp., assembly GCA_052039185.1. Taxonomy (GTDB): domain Bacteria; phylum Bacteroidota; class Bacteroidia; order Flavobacteriales; family Flavobacteriaceae; genus Flavobacterium. The sequence goes on along the minus strand of JBQGDS010000234.1, from coordinate 1,209 downwards.
CTTAAGTATTGGATAGGCAGCAGGTATTACCGCCTGCAGCAAATCATTAAGCAGGTGAGCAAAGCTGATGGAAAATAATATTGAGTAAACTGTTTTTTTAGCCAGTTCTTTATGTTCCGGTTGTACGGTAGTGTGCATTTTAAAAATATGTAATTATATAATACCAAGCGGACAGTGTAAGAAATGAAAGCGGTATACCTACACCTATCATCATTCCGGCAAGCCTGGGCTTTAGTCCGTATGTAGTGGCCAGTATAGCCGCCGTGATCATTGGCGCCATAGCTGCTTCCATGACAGAAACATCTATCGGCAGTCCACTTTGACCCAGTATTATTTTGTATAAAATAAAAAAGAAAGCCGGTGTAAGGATCAGCTTGAAAAATAAACCTAACGACAGGAATTTCCAGTGCTTGCTTTTAGGGTCTATTGTAAGCTGCATACCAACCGCAACAAGCGCAACAGGTGTTACTGTGTTACCCAGGCGCTGGAAAACAGGTTGCACTGCAGCAATAAAATCATAGTGCAGAAAATTCATTACCAAGGCAAAAGCAAAAGCAATGAATGGAGGGAACAGCAGTATCTTCCTCAAAATAGAAGAACCTCCTCCACTACCTTTTGAATAGGCTATTGCCGTAATTACACCCACTGTGGCCATAACTACAAACGTGCCGGGCTGATCGACCACTATTGCGGTTTTCAGTCCTTCCTTACCATATAGTGCTTCAATAATAGGGAAGCCTACAAACGATGTATTTCCTAATCCGCCCGTAAGTATAAGGCAGCCGGTAAGCTTATTGGGCCACCTGAATATTTTGCCAAGCCCTGCAAAAAACAGGAAAGACAGCAGGAAGCCAATCCATGCTATTCCTAAAGGAAAAAGTAGCGACGTATTGATCTCTATTTTAGGAATGTAGTAAAGCGCCAAGGCAGGCAACGATATGTAGATAACAAAGTGGTTAAGGGCTACATAAGCATTTGCAGGAAGTGATTGCACCTTTTTTAAGGCAACTCCGGCAAGCATGCAGACAAATATGAGGATTATGCTATCCATTTTACTGAGGTGCAAATTTACGGTGCATTGCAAAATAAATAGGAATTTATTGTAAAAAGTTTTGCCTGGTTTAAAATTCTATATTAAATTTGTAATAAAATTTATTACAGTATGATTTCAGGTAAGTTTGCAATTACAATTCACATTCTAACACTGAT
>JBQGDS010000233.1:0-2447 GCA_052039185.1 Flavobacterium sp. | reverse complement strand
CTGCTTTTCAGGGTTATTAGGATTTATGGCCACAACAGGGTAGCCCAGCTTTTTGTACTTTTTGTCAAGCGCTATAATCCTCTCTTCATACGCCTGTGCATAAGGGCAGTGGTTACAGGTAAATATCACAATATAGCCTTTTGCATCTTTAATACCTGCTAAAGACACTTTCTTACCATCAACATTCTTCAGGCTGAAATCGGTAGCGGTATCCCCTACTTTGTAGCCTGGTGCGGTGTTGGCTGCTGTAAAGGCAATCAGCGTACCGACTGCAATTATCAGGAACAAAAATTTAATTGTTTTCATGTTGTATTATTTAAAGATTGAAAAATTTAATGATTACGATCGTTTATTATTTAGTGCTTTTGGCTATTTACTTTTGCTAAAACTGTCCACTTCTTTTTTAAGTTCCTCATAAGTAAATGCCTTTTCATAGAATTTACGGTCATTACCTTTGTATATTATTGTTGCAGGTATTGCACCGCTCCATGATTTATCTACTTTGGCTATCCAGCTGTTGGCATCTGGGTCGCGAAGCAGTACCACGTCGCTTTTCAGGTTTTTGTCCTTAATAAAAGGTATAAGTTTGCTCTCTACCATTTTATGCATATCCAGGCTTACTAACAACACCTTAATTCTTTGAGCTTTATAATCGGCATTCAGCTTTTCAAAATGAGGTAATTCCTGTACACAGGGCACACACCATGTAGCCCAAAAGTTTACTACATAAGTAGTATCATTTTTTTTGTTCAGGAAATACTCCAGCTTGTCAAAATCGTAAGCATTAACTTTAATACCGTCTTTTTCATAAATTTTTAATGGTGAAGGTTCAGTAGCTTCAACGGCCATGTCACCTTTTGATGGAGTTTCAGATTCATTTCCATCCTTCCTCTCATTGCATGAAATTATAATTAATGATGCTGTGAGCAGCGTAAGCAAACGTTTTTTAATGTTCATATGGCACTTTTTATCGACTTTAAAATTAGGCAAAAAAATGCGGTTTAAAAGTGTTAACAAATTTTTAACAACACATTTGTACATACAAGTATTTATTTGACTACATTTGTACATACAAATTTTGTAAGTGTTATCATGAAAATTGAAGAAGTTGTAAAATCGACTACGGAATACCCGATGCAAAAAAAGACAGTACTCAATATAATGTACACCCAAAATGTATTGACTGAAATATTTAATGAGGTATTAAAACCTTATGATCTTTCAGCCGAACAGTTTAACGTATTGCGCATTTTACGCGGTCAGAAAGGCAAGCCGATTAATATGGGCGACATACAGGAACGTATGATAGCCAAGACCAGCAATACTACCCGACTGGTAGACAAACTATTGCTTAAAGACCTTGTGACCAGGGAAGTATGCTGTACCAACCGCAGGAAAATGGAAATAAAAATTACCGAAAAAGGACTTGATGTACTTAAAGCGCTTGACCCAAAGGTAGAAGCGCACGACGCCAGGTTTTCGGCCAACCTTACTCCGGATGAGCTGGAGCAGCTTAATATACTGCTGGAAAAGTACAGGAGCATTAATGAATAAAAGCATGACAGATTATATTGAAAGCCTTAAATGGCGCTATGCAACCAAAAAATATGATGCAGGTAAAAAAGTACCTGCACAGGATATAGAACAATTAAAAGAAGCCGTAAGCCTTAGTGTTTCATCTGTTGGTTTACAGCCTTATAAAGTTATAATAGTACAGGATGAAGCCGTGAAGGCTAAACTGGCACAGGCCGCATCCGGGAATAATGTAAACCTTATTAATGATGCCTCACACCTTTTTGTTTTTGCAAATGATGTAAATGTAGGCGATGCACAGGTAGAACAGTATATTGATACTATTGCCAGCGTAAGGGATGTATCAAGAGAGGCACTGGAAGGATTTGGTACCTACATCAAAAATTATGTTGCTTCCCTTAGTAACGAAGAAAAAAGCGCATGGACAGCCAAGCAGGCCTACATTGCACTGTCAACACTTATAAATAGTGCAGCAATACTAAAAATTGACACTACCCCAATGGAAGGCTTTGACCCTAAAAAATTCAATGAAATCCTAGGAATCAATGAAAAAGGCCTTAATACTGCAGTAATAGCCACCATAGGCTATCGCCATGCAGATGATACCAACCAGCACCTTAAAAAAGTGCGCAAACCTAATAATGAATTATTTTTAACTCTATAAAAACCATAATTAATTTATCAAAAATGAAAAACCTTAAAACCATTGCAATTGCATTTGTAGCAGTACTTGCAACATTCACAGCTTCGGCTCAGGACAAAAAAATCAACACATCAAAAAGCTCCATTGCTTGGGTTGGTAAAAAAGTAACAGGACAGCATAGCGGTACTATAAGCTTTAAAGACGGAGCGCTTACCTTTAAGTCAGGTAAACTTACAGGAGGTTCTTTCACAGTAGATATGAACTCTGTAAA
>JBQGDS010000232.1:0-2422 GCA_052039185.1 Flavobacterium sp. | reverse complement strand
GTACCTTATAAAATGGATGATATACAGACCGATGTTGAGGAACTGGGTAAAAAGCTGACGAAACGCTTTAATGAATTTTGTAAAGAATATGGAAGCGAACTGACACTTGCTTTTGAACCCGGAAAATTCCTGGTTAGCGAGGCAGGTTTTTTCCTTGCGAAAGTTAATGTGGTAAAGCAAACAACATCAACCGTATTTGCAGGTATTGACAGCGGGTTTAACCATCTTATACGCCCTATGCTTTACGGGTCGCAGCATCATATAGAAAATATAAGTAACCCTAAAGGTAAGGAACGTTTTTACAGTGTGGTAGGCTATATATGCGAAACTGATACTTTTGCAAGTAACAGGCGCATAGCCGAAATTAACGAAGGCGATGTGCTTTGCTTTCATAACGCAGGGGCATATTGTTTTTCTATGTCCAGCAATTATAACAGCCGTGTACGCCCGGCAGAAGTATTGTGGCACGAAGGAAAAGGCCTCCTAATACGCCACCGTGAAACCCTGGAAGATATTACACGCAACCAGGTTATTATTGAACTTTAGTTTTTAGTTATTTAGTTTGTATATTCCGTACCGAAAGGTGCGGTTTTTTTATTGTATACTATTTAATGCTAATTGGTGTTATGCAGGTTAGTAAAACCAATACCATGAAAAATATCACCTTTATCTTTTTAGCTGCACTGGCATTTTCATGCAATGATAAACCTACCGAAAAAACCGTACAGCAATCTGCATTTGATAAACTTAATCCCGAATCAGCAGAATATAAAACTGAACTTGCCAAACTGATAAATGAGCAGCCAGATGCCTATGAGGTAACTTTTGACCATTTCCATAAAAAAGGAAATCGGTCTTACATTACTGTAAATATTGAAGGCGACGGCCTTTCGGCAACCGAAGATATACTACTGCAAAATGATGAACCGAAAATAATAACTGAACATGAAGGCAAAGGTTATGGCGGTGCCGAGCTGGAAGGGCTGAAAGTTACAGTTAGCGAAGCTGATACAAAACCGGTATTACTATTCCAATCGGTTAAAGATATTATAGATTAAGATAAAGGACGTAGGTTACTTATTAGTAAGTTTGTGTATTAATATCTTATAAATGCGAATATATAGCTACATAATTATGGCGTGCCTTGCAACGGGCTTCGCCTTTGCACAAACACCTTCAGCAAAACCGTTTGTATTAGGCTACACCGAACAAATTCATTCGGCCGGGCTAAAAGAAACACGAATACTGAATATTTACCTGCCCGATGGCTATCAGCAGAAAGATTCTGTCACTTATCCTGTCATATACCTGCTTGACGGTTCGGCTGATGAGGATTTTATACATATTGCAGGACTGGTGCAATTCAATAACTTTCCCTGGATAGATAGAGTGCCAAAATCAATTGTTGTAGGTATTGCCAATGTAGACCGTAAAAGGGATTTTACCTATCCTACAACTATCACGTCCGATAAAAAACAGTTCCCTACCACAGGTGGTTCTGCAGCTTTTATAAATTTCATAGAAAAAGAAGTACAGCCATTCATTCAAAGTAAATACAAGGGCAGAAAACAAGGCACGCTGATAGGGCAGTCACTCGGCGGTTTACTGTCCACAGAGATATTACTCAAAAAGCCTGCACTGTTTAACCGTTATATTATTATAAGTCCTTCCATATGGTGGGATAATGGTTCTTTGCTAAATAATATTTCATCCGAATTTGAAAAAGGAATTACACACAAAACAGCAATATATATTGGTGTGGGTAAAGAAGGCCCTACTCCCGGCAGCTTTAACAGGATTATGGAAGACGATGCAAAATTACTGACGGATAAACTTAAAAGCATAAAAAACAAAAACCTTTCAGTTCATTTTGATTACCTCCCGGAAAAAGATCATGCTGATATAACGCACCAGGCAGTTGCCAATGCGTTTTTAATATTTTATCCTAAAGCCAAGTAACAATGAAAGTTTTACTGCCTTTATTAATTCTTGCAGTATTTGTGTTTCCTTATAGAAATAAGGATATAAAATCAGGAATGGTAAAAAAATACCTTACCGATACTATAGTTATAGGCGATTTAAATAATGACAAAGTTATTGATACGGCATATATTACTGCTGAAGATACTGAACCTTTTGAATGTGTAGACTGTGATATTAATGTAACATTCTCCTGTGGATTCTCCCCTATCCGTTGTGAAGGCGCTATAGGCGGGAACATTGAGAATATAGGAGACATTGATGCCGATGGTATGTGCGAGATTATACTTATTCCGCACTGGTATGTAGGCTGCTGGGGCAAAATGCGTTTTTATACCTATAAAAATCACAAATGGATTTACCTTGATGATGCAAGAACCCGCATTTGCGAAGAAGAGTCGTTCCTGCCAAGGATAAAAAAAGTAAACCGCAATAAAATCAG
>JBQGDS010000231.1:0-6881 GCA_052039185.1 Flavobacterium sp. | reverse complement strand
TTCTTTCACTGATTTATATCTTGATCAGCGTCCGGGTAATATAGGTAATCCTGACCTTACTTCGGAAAATGCTTTTCAGAGTGAAATAGGATTTAACCTTAGCAAAAGGGCTTTTAGCTTTAATGCAAATTATTTTCACAGAAAGATAAGTAATTTTATTGACTGGACCCGGACAGTAAGCACAGAGCCATGGCAAAGCGTAAATTTTGGTGATCTTGTTACTAACGGTTTGAATATGCGTTCGGTATATAGTGCTTCTTTATCAACAGATTCTAAGTTCAATTTCATATTGTCATATTCTTATCTGGATTCAGAATTTAAGGATATTGCTACAGATGTAAGCTCTAAATACATTATTTCATCTTTAAAACACCAGGTTACAAACACAATCGATTTTCAGCATAAAGGCTTTGCTATATTGTTTGCCACACGTTTTAATGAAAGGGCAAATGGTGCAACCTACTGGATAAATGATGTGAGGATAAGCCAGTCAATTAAAAGGATAACAATTTTTGTGGACGGCCAGAATATATTTAATACCGCTTATTTTGAAGCCGGAGCAATACCTTTGCCTACACGCTGCGTAAGCCTTGTGGCTAAGTTTATTACATTTTAAGAGCTATACTTAAATAAAAATCCCGGTTTTAAATACAACCGGGATTTTCTTTTCCCTTTCGGGACAAATCAATATTAACCTAAACTAACTATATATTTTATCCTCTCCTGCCACCACCTTCACCACCTGATCTTGATGGTGCACTTTGCATACGTTGCTGTTGTGCAGGTGCCGGGTTGCTTCTCATTTGTGGAGCCGGTGTACTACGCATTTGCGGTGCAGGAGTGCTTTGTACACGTTGTTGGGCAGGCGCCGGGTTGTTTCTCATTTGCGGAGTAGCATTGCTGCGCATAGGCTGCTGTACATTTCGTACAGGTGCTGTTGTGTTAGCCCTATCAAACCCTGAACTTCTTGCAGGAGTAGTATTAAGTCTTGTCTCACTTTGGGTTCGGGTCAGGTTACCAGGAGTTCTCACTACATTACTGTTGTCTCTCACTACATTATTATTATTCCTTACGGCAGGAGCAGCATTGCTATTTCTGGTACTGTTTATTAAGCGGCCATTATTGCCTGCATCCTGAGTAGTTGTATTTCTCACATTATTAGAGCGGGACAATTGGTTACTGTTCACATCACGTGTACCGCCCGATCTCAGGCCTGTAGATGCGTTGTTCCTTGTGGCTTGTGTAGCTGTTGCCCTTTGCCCTATGGCCTGTCCGCGATTACTGACTCTTGTCTGCTCAAGTGCATAACGGTTAGATACATTTGTACGTTGTGTAAAGCTCCTGTTTGGGTATTGCCTTTCATAAGCATTTGATCTTCTTGAATCATACATCGCTACCGCACGGCTACTTCTCCTTGTATTTACATAATTGTAATGGTTGTAGTTGTTTATATGAACATGTATATTGTTCCTGTATCGGTACACAGGGTACGGCGCCCAGTAGCTATAATACCTTGGATAATATCCCCAGTACCACGGAGAGTAGTAAGGACGGTAAGTACTAACCCAAAACACATCAAACAATACTGGCCTTGTAACATATACCGGTTCATATATATAGTTAGGGCCATACATATATACATCACCCACTACCTGAACCTGAACATTGTTATTCCTGTCTCTTTCCACTTCAATGGTGGCTACGTCCTGAAAAGTATCAGCGCCAATAACCGCCTGAAGTATTATAAGGTGTGTGTTACCCTCTTTAGCTTCAATAACCCTAAGGTAATCAACTCTATTATCACCGTTAAGGTCAAGGTTTGATATTTGTATCTGAGGATCGTTAAGCCTTCTCTCAAAATCTTCAAGGTCTTTTGAGTCACCAAATATTGATGCCACGGCTTTCAGGTCAAGATTGTCGCTTATATCCCTGTTGTTTGCCCTAACAGTTGTCACATCCTGTGCAAAAACCTGGTTCACTGCAAGCAGTGCAAAAAGGGCTATGGTGTTGAATATCGTTTTCATGATTCGTGTAATTTTAATTGACCTTTGTGTTGTAATTTTAATTGTTATTTAGCAGTAACCAATTACTGTGCCAATAATTATTTTGTAACTTTAACCCACACCACAGCACCAGTAAATACTGATGTTGTAATAATTTACAATGCTATGCTACAAATACTAAAAGCAGGATACGAAGATTTTGAAACAATACACAATATGGCAAAAATTGTATGGCCGGCTACCTATGGTTCTATACTTTCGGGCCATCAGTTAGATTATATGTTTGAGATGATATACAGTAAGGATGCTTATAACGAACAGATAGGGATGAAAAACCATCATTTCCTTATAGCTAAAGAAGATGATGGCTCGTTGTTAGGCTTTGCTTCCTACGAATGTAATTACTTATCCGAAACAACTAAAATACATAAACTGTATATTATGCCCGATAATCAGGGTAAGGGAGTAGGGAAGGCTTTTGTAAACGCTATAGCCGATATTGCCCGCCGTAATAATAACGATAAACTTTTGCTGAATGTGAACCGATACAATAAAGCAATATTGTTTTATGAAGCTATTGGTTTTACAAAACTACGTGAGGAAGATATTGATATAGGTAATGGTTACCTTATGGAAGATTACATTATGCTTAAAAATATATAGTTTTAGTCTTGAAACAATTATAAATACGTTGGCTAATTATTATGAAATAAATAACAAGGGAGAGATGATATAAGGGGTAAATTTGGGTAACAAGCAAAAATTATAACCACTTAATTATTGAACCATGAGCAATCCTGAATCAAAAAACAATTACGAGCATCTTTCAGATAAAGAGGCTATCGCAAAAATAAAAGAACTGGCAGAAGATATTGGTACCTGTATGTTTTGTACCGAACTTTCAGTAAGGCCGTTTCCTACAAGGCCAATGGCATTACAGGAAGTAGATGATAAAGGCAACCTTTGGTTTATCAGCTCTGCCACCAGTAATAAAAACTTTGAGATACAATATGATAATGATGTACAGCTCCTTTTTGCCAAGAACCAGGATGCACATTTTCTTTCGGTTTATGGTGAGGCCGTTATTTACAAAGACAAAGCACACATTGATGAAGTGTGGAGCCCGGTAGCAAAGGCCTGGTTTGAACAGGGAAAGGATGACCCAAATGTAACTGTAATTAAAGTTATGCCTACGGATGCTTATTACTGGGATACCAAGTATGGCAAAATGATATCATTCCTCAAATTGGCTAAAGGCGCCATAACCGGTAAAATGGATGATGACCTTGGCGTTGAAGGAAAACTAAACGTATAAAAAAAAGCGGCTTCAAAGCCGCTTTTTTATTTAATATCTTTAATATTATTCACTCCAAAGACCGGAAACTTCATTTTTAAGCTGTGCGATAGCCACACTGCTTGGTGTCTGCTTGTCAAAAAGGTCCTGTAAAATAACTTCCCTTAATTTATTGGCACTTTCAACACGTTCGTTGATATTTGCCTTACGAATCATTTGTATAGTAGCATTTTTAGCTGTTGTAATTATATCCCAGGATTCGCCGGAAACATATATTTGCTGAGACAGGTTGTGCTCATATTCCAGTTCAATCTGCGATACAAGATATTCTTCATAATCATGCTTATTTGACGATTGAGGGGCAATACGTATAAGCAGCTTGGCAGGATTTATACGCTCAAGGAAAAGTGTAAGCCTTTCATAGGCCTGAAGGCGTAAGGGTAGTGCATTTTTCTGTGCTTCCTTATGGATAAGATAACGGCGGCGGCCTTCTTCATTTTTCATATACATATTAAAAAAGTAGTAGGCTATACCTCCTGTAATTAGTGCAGGAAGAGTGTAAAATAGTAGTTCAATGATCTTATCAGCATTCATGTGTGTAATAGTTTTAAAATTTGGTAGTAATAACGATGTAAAGGCTTTTAAATTATGTAAGCTAAAATAAACAATAAACTAAAATAATACGTTACAAGCGCCGTTATTTTGCTGTTACAATCAATTATGAAAAAAAGAATACTATACTTTGCGATAATTGCCGTTACAGTTGCTACAGGTATCACGGTAAGGGCTAAGAAAGATTGGTTTCCTGAGATTGTAAATCTTTATCTGGGTGATATACTGTATGCATTTATGATGTATTTTATCGTTTGTTTTATATCGCCTAAATTTAAGTTCAGGCTTAAGTTTATTACAGCTTTATTAATTTGTTATCTTATAGAAATAAGCCAGTTATATCAATCAGATTGGATTAATAGTTTAAGAGTAACAACATTGGGTAAACTTGTGCTTGGCTCCGGATTTTTGTGGAGTGACCTGCTGGCGTATGCTATTGGTGTATCTGGTGCATTTTTCATTGATAAATTTTGGTTGGCAGGAGGGGTAAAGAGCAGTCAGGTTTCGGTATAAATACCTATTTTTGCGTTATGACAGATGTGCAGAAATATATAAGCCAGCTTAACGAGGCACAGCAGGCGCCTGTGCTGCAAAAAGATGGGCCGATGATTGTGATAGCCGGTGCAGGTTCAGGCAAAACAAGAGTACTTACAATGCGTATTGCCTACCTTATGAGCCTGGGTGTTGATTCGTTCAATATTCTTGCATTAACCTTTACCAACAAGGCTGCCCGCGAAATGAAGAAGCGTATTTCGGATATTGTAGGTAACAGTGAAGCAAAAAACCTTTGGATGGGTACTTTTCACTCCATCTTTGCCAAGATATTGCGCTTTGAAGCTGATAAATTGGGTTTCCCGTCTAACTTTACCATATACGATACCCAGGATAGCGTACGCCTTATTTCATCTATCATTAAGGAAATGCAGCTTGATAAAGATGTGTACAAGCCCAAACAGGTATTGGGCAGGATCTCATCTTATAAAAACAGCCTGATTACTGTAAAGGCATATTTCAATAATCCGGAACTTCAGGAGGCCGATGCCATGAGCAAAAAGCCCCGCCTGGGTGAAATTTACCAGCATTATGTAGACCGCTGCTTTAAATCGGGAGCAATGGATTTTGACGACCTGCTGCTGCGTACCAACGAATTGCTGAACCGTTTTCCTGAAGTGCTTGCCAAGTACCAGGAGCGCTTTAAATATATTTTGGTAGATGAGTACCAGGATACCAACCATTCACAATATCTTATTGTACGTGCACTAAGCGACCGTTACCAGAATATATGTGTAGTAGGCGATGATGCACAGAGTATATATGCTTTCCGTGGGGCAAACATTAACAACATCCTTAATTTCCAGAAGGATTATGATGGGGTGAATATGTACCGCCTGGAACAAAATTACCGTTCGAGCAGGAATATTGTTGAAGCAGCTAACTCCATAATTGATAAAAACAAGACCAAGCTTGATAAGGTAGTATGGACTGCTAACGATGATGGTCCGCGTATTAAAGTACACCGCAGCCTTACCGATGGTGAAGAAGGCCGTTTTGTAGCAGGTACCGTATTTGAGCAAAAAATGCAGAACCAGCTTAAAAACAGCGCTTTTGCTGTTTTATACCGTACCAATGCACAATCACGTGCTATTGAAGACGCACTGCGCAAGCGTGACATTCCGTACAGGATTTACGGTGGGCTTTCATTCTACCAAAGGAAAGAAATTAAAGATGTACTTGCGTACCTGCGACTTGTAATAAACCCTAAAGATGAGGAGGCGCTGATTCGTGTTATCAATTATCCGGCACGGGGTATTGGCGATACAACAGTAGAAAAGCTTACTGTAGCAGCCAATCATTACGGAAGGTCGATATTCGAGGTAATGGAAAACATTGACAGGATAGACCTTCGCCTGAACAGTGGTACCAAAAACAAGCTTCAGGATTTTGTTACGATGATAAAGAGCTTCCAGATACTGAATGAAACGTATGATGCTTTTTACCTGGCTGAACATGTTACCAAAAAAACAGGATTAATACAGGAGCTTAAAAAGGATGCCACGCCTGAAGGTATTGCCAGGATTGAAAACATTGAGGAACTACTCAATGGTATGAAAGATTTTATTGAAGGGCAGAAGGAAATTGACGGGGCACGGGGTGCGTTATCAGAATTCTTGGAAGATGTAGCTCTGGCAACCGATCTTGACAAGGATACCGGAGATGATGACCGTGTAGCGCTTATGACCATTCACCTGGCTAAGGGGCTTGAGTTTCCGCATGTATTTATAGTAGGTATGGAGGAAGATCTTTTTCCGAGCGCTATGAGCATGAACACGCGCAGTGAATTGGAGGAGGAGCGCAGGCTGTTTTATGTAGCCCTAACCCGGGCTGAGCACCAGGCATACCTTACCTATGCACAATCCCGTTACCGCTGGGGTAAATTAGTAGACAGTGAACCATCCCGCTTTATTGAGGAAATAACCGATTCATTCCTTGAGTATTTAACACCTGTTGAAACCAATTACCGCTACAAGCCAATGATTGATGCTGATATTTTTGGCGATGTAGATAAATCCAAACTCCGATTAAATAAACCGGTAAGCGGTACTCCACCTAAGTGGATAACCGATAACGAACCTAAATCGGATATTAATATACGCAGGTTAAAGCCGGTTGGCAACCCGGTAAGCAATACACCTGTAAGCGATAGTAAATTACAGGAGGGCAACGTGGTTATGCATGAGCGTTTTGGTAAAGGAAAGGTTCTAAGCCTGGAAGGGGTAGGTGCCGACAAAAAAGCTGAAATACGGTTTGAGGTAGGAGGAATTAAAAAACTATTACTCCGTTTTGCAAAACTTGATATATTAGAATAAAAAAAACGCTAACCGAAGGTTAGCGTTTTTTTATCTGTACGATATTTGAAACAATTACATAATAAATGATACATATAGGTAAAATCATTTTATGAAAAAACTTTT
>JBQGDS010000230.1:0-1921 GCA_052039185.1 Flavobacterium sp. | reverse complement strand
TAGCTGTACTACTACAACCCCTATAAATATAAAGAAAATAATGTTCAGCATATAGGCTTGATCTGTTTTTGGTACGGCAAAATTAGTTAAAAGTATTCAGTATTTAGTGACCTGGATTTAAATAACATTCACTTCGGCTTCTATAGCAATGCCGAATTTCTCCTAGACTGTTTTCTGGATGTTTTTTGAAAGTTCCAAAATTTCCTGGCCGGTGGCATTGCCATAATTTACAAGGACCAGTGCCTGTTTTGCATGCACACCTGCATCGCTGAAACGGCTGCCTTTAAACCCGGCCTGTTCTATAAGCCACCCTGCGGGTACTTTTACCTGAGTGTCATTTAAAGTGTAATGCGGCATTTGAGGGTGCTGCAGATATGCTTTTTCAAATTCTTCAATATTTATTATTGGATTTTTAAAGAAGCTGCCGCTGTTTCCTAGTTCTTTTGGATCAGGAAGCTTGCTTTGGCGAATTGCCGTAACGGCGTTGCTTACATCCTTAATAGTTGGTATAGTGATATTGTTTTTAGTAAGCTCTGCAGCAATATCACCGTAGGATGTATTTATTTTATGGTTTTGGGTAGTAAGCCTGAAGGTTACCGATACTATAATATATTGGTTTTTCAGCCTGTTTTTAAATATGCTCTCACGGTAGCCAAACTCACAATCTTCTTTTGTAAACGTTTGTATTTCCTGTGTTTCTATATTCATTGCTTCGCATGAAACAAAGGTGTCCTTTATCTCTGTGCCGTAGGCTCCAATATTCTGGATAGGCGTTGTGCCTACATTACCGGGAATGAGCGACATATTTTCGAGTCCGCCATAGTTGTTATCGATACAATAAAGTACAAACTGGTGCCAGTTTTCGCCCGCCAGCCCTTTTATGTGCACATGGCTTTCTTCTTGCTTTACAACTTCTTTGCCCTTAAGGTCAACATGTATTACCAGAGCATCTATATCCTGAGTCAGCAGCATATTGCTGCCACCACCCAATATAAAAAGCTTTTTACCGGCATTGTCTTTTAAAACCTGTGCAAGCTCTTCAATGGAATGTACGGCGATAAACTCTTTTGCCTTAGCTTCTATCCCAAATGTATTGTATGCTTTTAAAGAAAAATCTTTACTGATTTCCATGATCAACGGTTGTTTGCAGTGGCAAAAATAAGGTAATTATTCTGTAGTAAGTGCGCGGTTCAAAAATTCAACCAGCGGTTTTAATACCAGTAATTTCTTTGAGGTGTTTTTTACAAAATCCTTATCAGTTATCTCCTTATCGCTAAGCTGTGCAGTAGCGGTAAAGCTTTTCAGTTTAAGGAATTCAATCGCCGGGTGGTTTTTGTCAAAGCCTTTCGGCATGGTTTTCAGGCTGTTCTTCTCATCCCTATCCAGGGCACCGAATAGCTTTTTAAATTCAGCTTCTTCAACAATAGCTTCCAGGTCTTCATAAAAGCCGTCAATTTCGCGGCGTACTTTTTTAAGGTCGGATGCATCGGGCCAGTGTATACCTGCTGCGATAAAGCTCGCTCCCGGTTCAATATGCACGTAGTATCCGGCTTTGTTTGTATTCTTGCCACCTTCGCACATCCAGATGCCCATATTGGTTTTATATGGCGATTTATCATTGCTGAAACGTATGTCCCTGTTTATACGGAACGAACAATCTTTAAATTCCAGTTGGCTAAGGGTTTCGTCGCCTTTGCTTATTTCATCAATAAATGCCTGTGTAAGGGCTTTATATTCTTTCTTATACAAATTGTATCTGTCCTGGTTTGCCTGGAACCAATCACGATTATTATTTGCTTTAAGGTCTTTTATAAACTGAAGTGTTTCTTTTTGAAGCATTGCCTGAAGTTTGTCGTTAAGTCGGTTGGTATATCTTAACAAAGTAACGAAGAAGTCTGACAATCTAAAAATCTACCGACCA
>JBQGDS010000229.1:0-5833 GCA_052039185.1 Flavobacterium sp. | reverse complement strand
AAGCTTCCTCGTTATGCGCGGGGATAATTACATAATACCTCATTACTTTGCCCTTTCAGCATATACTATATAATACCTTGGTGTGAACGATCTTAATAAAGGGCGAATACCCAGTTTTTTTGCAGGGTTGGTCCATTTTTTACGGTCTTTAATAACCCAACCAGTTTTTTCCAGTAGCCAGTCCAGCTGCCAGTCTTCAAATTCATGATAATGCCTGTCCCACATATCGGTCTTACTGCGGTAAGCAGGGCTAAACCACAGGCGCATAGGTACAGATATGATTAGCTTGTCGGCCTTAACGTTTTGCAATACTGTATACGGGTTAAGCAGGTGCTCAAAAATTTCAAAAGCAGTCACTACATCATATTCAGAATTTTTGAGTGCTTCCTGGTTATTGTCAAGGTCTTCTCCGGTAGTATTGCTTATAGTGTACCCTGCATTTTTCATTACATCCGAAAAAGGGTTGTGAACACCAAGATCCAGAATCTTTTCATTAGTTGTAATGTGCTTTTTTAAAAACTCAAGTGTAAGGTTATAGCGTTTATGAGGAAAAGTTTTTTCGTACATGGTTGTAAATATTGCGGCTCAAAAATATGAAAAAAGAATATCCTTATTCTCACAATTGCAAACTATCTTTGCGCAATACACTATACACTCGTTTACTGTTGAGCAGCAAAACTTTACATAAGCAGGCATTATTCTATACCCTTATAAATTACATTGGTACTGCAATAGGTATAGTATCGGTATTGTTTATTTATCCGCTCGACCTTAAGTTTTTAGGTACTGTACGCTATATTGATACTATTTCGCAGCTGCTTTATCCGGTAATGGTATTAGGGGCATCTCATGCACTAATAAAGTTTTACCCTGCACTGGATGATGAAAAACGGAAGCAGCTGTTTAATTACAGTATTGCTTCAATAAGCGTTATAAGCCTCGTAATTCTTGTTGGTATCGGCTTATTTCATTTAGGCTCTGATTATAAAGACGTGCATTTGGTTTACCTGGCCTTTCCGGTAGCGGTTTCACTCGCATTTATAGACCTGTTCAGGAAACAGGCGCAGGACCTGCAAAAGCTTGCTGTACCCACATTTTACGAAAAGATTTTCCCTAAGGTAGTCCTTCCTGTATTATTCCTGCTGCTGCTGTGGGGTGTAACAGGCGAATTTGATTCGCTTTTTTACTATAGCTTGTGTTATGTGGTTATGGCGTTGCTTACAGCAGTATATCTGTTCAGGCATTTTAAGCCGGGATTCAACTACAGGTTTAAAACATTGTTTGGAGAAGTATCCCGAAAGGATTATTTCCGCTACAGCCTTTATGCTTTTGCCGGTAGTTTCGGCTCGCTGTTGGCTTTCAGGATAGACGGTTTTATGATATACAATTTTATATCAGATGAAGCCAATGGGATTTTTAGCACCGGGGTAACCTTATCTTCTACATTACAGATACCTGCTATAGGAATGTTTGCACTTTATGCTCCTATAATATCTGACTATTTAAAATCAGGAAATTTTAAGGAGCTTCATGTAAAATATAAAGAGGTAGCGAGGCTTCTGTTTTTTATAGGAGCTGTACTGTATAGCTGTATATTTTTAGGCATTGAAGACCTGTTCATGATGCTGCCTGCCCATGATAAGCTCATGCAGACCGTACCGGTTATATTGATACTTGGGTTTAATGTGCTTATTAATATGTCTACCGGTTTTAATACCGAAATTATTACCTACTCTAAATATTACAGGTTTAATATGGTTGCCATACTAAGCCTGATTGCAGTGAATGTACCGCTAAACCTGTTTGTGGTTTATTATACCGATTGGGGTATTACAGGTATTGCCTGGGCATCATTTGTTTCAATGGTTTTGTTTAATCTTGGTAAGCTTTTGTTTATCTACAAAAAATTCAGGTTATTGCCTTTTGATGCTAAATTTATCCAATTGGCAGTAATCTTCTGTTTGTGCACTTTAAGCGTTCACTTTTTACCCGATACTACCTCACATTTCTTTAACCTGATATATAAAACAGGTTTGTGCCTTAGTATAAGTCTTTTTGTAACGTACCGCTTAAAGCTGGTATGGCAGGTAAACCAGTGGATTGACAAAGGGTTTGCCTACATTGGCAGATAATCATAACCTGTAAACAAAAGCGTTTATGTTCATTCCTGAACCTACTGATGCGAAAATTATGGCATCGCCTTTACTTAATGTCTGGTTATCCAACTGCCCTTTAACCATAAGGTCATAAAGTGTTGGTACGGTAGCTACACTGCTGTTACCCAGCTTGTGTATGCTCATCGGCATAACACGCTCCGGCGGAGTTTTCTTGTATAATTTAAAAAAACGGTGAATTATAGCCTCGTCCATTTTTTCATTGGCCTGGTGTATCAATACTTTCTTTACATCGTCTATAGCAATGCCGCTTTTATCAAGACATTCTTTCATAGCCAGCGGTACATGATTCAGGGCGAACTCATATATTTTCCTGCCGTACATTTTTATGTAGCGTACATCAGGGTCATGCTCTTTATTAAATGAATTTCCGAAGAAAAGGAAATACGCCTCATCATACGTATATGTAGCAGTTTCATGGGCCAATATGCCACCATCATCTTCGCTCAGTTCAATAATGCTTGCGCCTGCACCGTCAGAATAAATCATACTATCCCGGTCATGCGGGTCCACAACGCGACTAAGTGTTTCAGCGCCTATAACAAGGCAGCGCTTTGCCATGCCTGCTTTTATAAAGGCCTGTGCCTGTATTACGCCTTCAATCCAGCCGGGGCAGCCGAACAGAATATCATATGCCACACATTTAGGATTTTTAATCCTCAGGCTGTGCTTTACACGTGAGGCAAGGCTTGGCAGGATATCCGTCTGGATAGCGCCATGCTTAACATTACCAAAGTTATGTGCCATTATTATATAGTCAAGCGTTTCAGGATCTATACCGGAATCTTCAATTGCTTTCTGCGCAGCATAATAAGCAATGTCCGATGTCAGCAGGTCTTCATCTACATAGCGGCGTTCTTCAATTCCTGTGATCTGCCTGAATTTATCTGCCACTAATTCATTTGAGTAGAGTAGTGGCGTTCCGTCATCATCAAGGAAAATATGTTGGGCAAAATCTAAATTGGTAACAGCACGATTTGGGATATAACTTCCCGAACCTGTAATTCTTATACTCATGGCGCAATCTTGTTTTATGCTAAGTTACATATAATATAAATGAAATGCAGTATATTGTTATGCGTGCATATTATTTATATGAAATTTATAATTAAACCATTGTCTCATAAATGATTTTATAAAATGAAGTTGTTATAAGATGGTAAAATGCAAAACATTATAATTGGTTAACACTGTTTTGTCAGGTGTAAATACTGAAATAGTATAGATTTTATGTAGATTTGAGTCAGAATAGGTGTTATGAAAGATATTGAAACCAGGGAAGATATAGAGCTGTTAATGCGTGAGTTTTACAACAGGCTTTTGGCTGATCCGTCAATAAGTTATGTTTTTACTGAAGTTGCGCAGATCAATCTGGAAGAGCACCTGCCACACTTAGCCGATTTCTGGCAGCAGACACTTTTTAATACAGGAGGCTACCGCAAAAATGTTATGCAGCTTCATTTAGACCTTAATGCTAAAGAGCAATTAACCCCGGAACTTTTTAAAATCTGGCTGGATCATTTTTATGCAACTGTAGATTCCTATTTTTCAGGAGAAATTGCAGAAAAGGCTAAAACGAGAGCGGTTTCTATAGCTACTGTAATGCAAATAAAGATGCAATAGTTTTATTACAAAAAATCAGTAATCATAATAAGTCCTAACCAAAATATAGGAATACTCTCTACCCAAAAGAGGGTGTACATTTTACTGCGTTTTGGGTGCGCAAAAATCGTAAATAATGCTACCGCTATAACCAGGACTATATTTACCAGTAGTTGCTTGCTGTCTACCGATAGCTTAAAAAATTCAAGAAAATAGAAAGGTATAAGCAGGATTAAGTTAAATAGTTTTGTATTGCGTACCCCCACTACCTGTGGCAGGGTTTTAAGGTGAGGGTCATCTTCAGTAAGGTCAATAATTTCAAAAATTAGGATGAGTACTATAACCAAAAGAAACCGCTGTACAAACTTTATGTAAACATCCTGATAAGCTTCTATACCGGCATTTTGCAGCGGCATCAGCAGTGTAACTCCTGCCCAGCAAAATGCAACAATGTAAATTTTTATACCGCTCCAGTTGCGCAGGTTCTTATATTTTGGGAAGGGTACAGTGTATAATACCGTAAGGGCAAGAAACACGAAGGCGGTTATTTGGGCTGTGCGTTCCAAGTAAAAAAAAGCAATGGTTGCACATAGCAAAGCCAAAATGCTAATGGCTAATATAACATTTACCCTCCGGCTTACCGGTTTTTTAAGGCGGTACAGGCTTTCATATTTCGTGAAGTTATAGCCGAATAGTGTTCCGCAGAAAGCAACTATTGCCATAGGCAGGCTGAAAGTAATGCCGAACATATGGTTGGTCATAAGCACCAGGCTGAGTACAGAAGCAGCAACGTGAAAGCTCCCGTAAATGTATATGCCGAATAGCTGCCTGAAGATGTTCATCAAACAAAAATAGTGAATATCACAACAAGTGGTTTATATGGTTAAAAAATTCACAAATTTCAGCTTTCAAAAAGGATTAAAATTGAACATAAATAATTAATTTTACACCTTCTAAAAACAACGCACTCAACAGAATTATGAGAACAGATGCTTTTGCTTTAAGACACATTGGCCCTCGTGAGCACGACCTGCAACATATGCTGAAAACCATTGGTGTCGAATCTATTGACCAACTGATATATGAAACCCTGCCGGATGATATCCGCCTTAAGGCGCCGCTTAACCTTGAGCCTGCACTTACGGAGTATGAGTACCTAAACCACATACAGCAGCTTGGTAATAAAAATAAAGTATACAGGAGCTACATAGGCCTGGGCTACCACCCTGCTATTGTACCGGCTGTAATACAGCGTAATATATTCGAAAACCCAGGATGGTACACTGCCTATACGCCCTACCAGGCCGAAATTGCACAGGGACGCCTTGAGGCTTTGTTAAATTACCAGACTACCGTAATTGAACTTACGGGTATGGAAATTGCCAATGCATCGTTACTTGACGAAGGTACCGCTGCAGCAGAAGCTATGGCGTTACTGTTTGATGTGCGCACGCGTGACCAAAAGAAAAATAACGCTAATAAATTTTTCGTTTCGGAAGAAATACTGCCACAAACGTTATCAGTACTTGAAACACGTTCTACACCGATAGGTGTAGAGCTTTTAATAGGTAACCATGAAGATTTTGATTTTTCTGAAGAATTCTTTGGAGCTATCCTTCAATATCCGGGTAAGCACGGTCAGGTGCACGATTATGCGGGATTTATTTCTAAAGCTAAATCAAAAGAGATTAAAACTGCTGTTGCAGCTGATATATTAAGCCTTGTGAAATTAACATCACCGGGCGAAATGGGTGCCGATGTTGTAGTAGGTACTACACAACGTTTTGGTATACCAATGGGTTATGGCGGGCCTCACGCTGCCTTCTTTGCTACTAAAGAAGAATACAAGCGCAGTATGCCGGGCAGGATCATTGGCGTAACTATTGACGTTAACGGCAACCGTGCATTACGTATGGCGCTGCAAACACGTGAGCAGCACATTAAGCGCGAAAAGGCTACATCAAATATTTGTACGGCACAGGTGCTTCTTGCCGTAATGGCAGGTATGTATGCAGTATATCACGGGCCAAAAGGGCTTCAGTATATTGCTGATAAAG
>JBQGDS010000228.1:0-2535 GCA_052039185.1 Flavobacterium sp. | reverse complement strand
AGAACGGAGTGTTTAAAAGCGCTACAAAACACAAAAAGCCAAACAGCCCCGAAGCAGCCAGGAAAAGCAGTATAACACCCGCTTTCCTGGTCTTGGTAATCTTGATTACGCGGTAGGCTAAGTTTTCTGCGTCGTAGTAATATTTTACCTTCGCCATGTTCTTAAATTATTCTATTTTTGCTCCTTACATAAAAAACGTGTAAGGCCTGCAATTTCAATAACGAACAAAATTAACAAATGTTTCTGTTGTACGGTTATTTTTTTGAGATTTCAGGGTTTAGAATGATTTAACCACATAGGTACATAGATGATGGCGCTTACTAAAAAACACTTAGATGAACTGACTTATGAAGTGGTGGGTGCTGCAATTGAAGTGCACAAAATAATGGGAAGGGGATTGTTAGAGAGTGTATATCATCAATGTATCAAAGAAGAGTTGCAACATAGAAAAATAAATTTTTTAACAGAGATGTATATTCCGGTTTATTATAAAGGAAAACTTTTAAACATTGATTTCCGGTGCGACCTGTTTATTGAAAATGCTCTGGTTGTAGAATTAAAAACTGTACAGGAATTAAATCCTGTATTTGAAGCGCAGCTTCTAACCTATATGAAACTTTTGCAGGCACCAAAAGGAATTCTTATAAATTTTAATTGCTCTAATATTTTCAGAGAAGGTCAAAAAACATTAGTTAACGAATATTTCAGTTCATTGCCACATAATTAGACCTATGGACCTATGTGGTTAAAAATATCAAATAAAACAATAAATAATATATCCAAAATATGAAATCCAGGGATATCAGGAAGCAGTTCTTAGATTTTTTTGAAGCTAAAGGCCACCTTATAGTGCCATCAGCCCCCATAGTTACAAAAGACGACCCAACGCTAATGTTCAATAATTCGGGTATGGCACAGTTCAAGGAATTTTTTCTTGGCAACGGCACACCGAAGAGCAAGCGAATAGCCGACACGCAGAAATGCCTTCGTGTTTCGGGTAAGCATAACGACCTGGAAGATGTAGGTTTTGACACCTACCACCACACCATGTTCGAGATGCTGGGTAACTGGAGCTTTGGTGACTATTTTAAGAAAGAGGCTATAAACTGGGCATGGGAACTACTTACTGAAGTGTACAAGATACCAAAGGATATTTTGTATGTATCGGTATTTGAAGGCAGTAAGGATGAGAATGTACCGTTTGACCAGGAGGCTTATGATATATGGAAAACCCTGATTGATGAAGACCGTATACTGCTTGGAAACAAGAAAGATAACTTTTGGGAAATGGGCGACCAGGGGCCGTGCGGGCCGTGTTCTGAAATACACGTAGACATACGCTCAGCGGAAGAAAAGGCAAAGGTAGATGGTAAATCTCTGGTAAATAATGACCACCCGCAGGTGGTGGAGATATGGAACAATGTATTTATGGAGTTTAACCGTAAAGCCGATGGCTCATTGGAAAAACTGCCTGCACAACACGTAGATACGGGTATGGGCTTTGAACGCCTTTGTATGGTACTTCAGGGTGTGCAGAGTAACTACGATACCGATGTGTTTACCCCGCTAATTCAAAAGATTGAAAGCATAACCGGAGCAAAATACACGATTAAAGCAGCCAATGATGATGAGGAAAAAGTAAATATTGCCATTCGCGTTATTGCCGATCACGTGCGTGCTGTGGCATTTGCAATTGCCGATGGGCAGCTACCGGGTAATGGCGGTGCAGGCTATGTTATACGCCGTATTTTAAGGAGGGCTATACGCTACGGATTTACCTTCCTGAACAAAAAAGAACCGTTTATTAATGAACTGGTAGCTGTACTTGCTGACCAGATGGGTGAGTTCTTCCCGGAAATTAAGTCACAGCAATCTCTTGTTACCAATGTTATCCGTGAGGAGGAAGTGTCTTTCCTTCGTACACTTGACCAGGGCTTGCAGTTATTAGATAATGTGGTAGCCGAAATAAAAGGCAAAGAAGTATCAGGGCAAAAAGCATTTGAACTGTATGACACATTCGGTTTCCCAATAGACCTTACTGCGCTAATTCTTCGTGAAAGAGGACTAAGCCTTGATGAGGCAGGTTTTGAAGCAGCTATGCAGGAGCAAAAGGCACGTTCGCGCGCGGCTTCTGAGGTTTCAACCGATGACTGGACGCTATTAGCTGAGGGTAATACGGAAACTTTTGTAGGTTATGACCAAACTGAGAATGAAGTAAAGATTACGCGTTACCGTAAAGTAGATTCTAAAAAAGACGGTTTATTATACCAGATTGTTTTAGATAACACACCTTTTTACCCTGAAGGCGGTGGACAGGTAGGCGATAAAGGTGTTCTGGTATCTGCCAACGAAACCATTGAAATTATAGATACCAAAAAGGAAAATAACCTTATCCTGCATCTTGCTAAAAAGTTACCGGAAAATGTAAATGCTGTATTTACGGCTAAAGTTAATACCACATTAAGGTCAGAGAGCGCGGCCAACCACTCGGCTACACACTTACTGCACCAGGCATTGCGTACCATTCTGGGGACA
>JBQGDS010000227.1:0-6079 GCA_052039185.1 Flavobacterium sp. | reverse complement strand
ATGTTATTACTTCAGTTAAGACTAAAGAGCATAGTAAGCAGTTGCTAAAGGACTAAGATATTCTTAATCAATACATATCCTCAATACAAGAAGTATAATTTATGGATGATGATAAGTTTATTTTCTGCCTTGAAGCTGTTGATGATATTGCGGCAGGGAAAACCACAAATACAGTCAAAAATCTTGAATTGCTGGCCTTTGAGCAAAACATTGGTAGTATATACAAAACATGCGATACTATTGAAGGACTTGAGGAAAGCCTAAGTACGTTGTTGTATGATGACCATAACTTTAAAAATTATGAGATTATATACCTCGTACTCCCGGGAGAGGCTAACAACATTTGCATAAACGATTATTATTACAGCATTGAGGAAATTGCCGAACTTTTTGAAGGCCGGATGAAAGGTAAGATTATACATTTCAGTAATTTAAAACCGCTTGACCTTACTAGTGAGGAAGCCCAGTATTTTCTTGATATAACCGGAGCCAAAGCGGTTTCAGGTTATGGAGTGGCCTCAAAGCCTCTTGCAAGCCATAATCTTGACAGGATTTTCTTCAGCCTTTTTGAAGACGAAGATGATGTAATTGAAATTGTTGAAGAATTACACAGGAAGCATTATGCCCTGTGCAAAACGCTTGACTTCAGGTTATACTACTAATACCTGATTTAACGAATCAATAACAGGTATACTATATTTTTTACCCGAACTTTATATAAAACATGTACTAACTGCACAAAAATAAAGTTATGAGTAAAATAAAAAACCTTGTTGCCGGGCTTGGAGGCGCTATAGCGCTTAACCTCCTCCACGAAAGTTTAAAGCATAAAGATGATGATATGCCCCGCGTTGACCTGCTGGGCGAAGAAGCCCGTCAAAAAGGGCTGGAATATGTATGTGCTGAGATTCTGGGTGAGGATAATCTCTATAAAGCCACCCTTGCCGGAGATATTATCAGTAATGCTATGTATTATAGTATGATTGGTAAAGGCGGGGTAAAAAACATATGGCCCAGGGCTGTAGCTGTAGGTGTTGCTGCCGGAGTGGGGGCAATCACGCTTCCAGAGCCTTTAGGACTGGATGATGAGCCTGTAACCCGTACCAACAAGACCAAGGCGCTTACGGTTGGTTACTATCTTGCCGGAGCATTGGTTACTGCAGGTATTATAAAGCTGTTGACTAAAAACGAGTAGACTTTTATCTTTTAGCTTCACGTATAAATACTACTATGCCTGCTATAAATACCAGAATTCCTAAAGTGAAGAAAATGTCGCAAATGACAGAGCTGCACGTTGTTGTGTAGCCAAAACCGATAAGCAACCAGCCGGCAACCATTATAAGTAACGATAATAAAACTTTAAAGTTCATAGTATAAACAGAACGGGAGCCTATAGCTCCCGTTATTTTATTTCTTTAAATAAGTATCAAAATAATCAGCAATTTTTTGGTTCAGGTGTATCCTGTCCCTGCCGCGTACATTATGCTCGTGTGTTGGGTAAAGGAAATAATCAACCTGTTTACCTGCCGCAATACACGCCTGGATAAATTCCATACTGTGTTGCTGTACCACTACGTTATCCTGTGCGCCATGTATCATTAACAGCCTGCCCTGTAATTTATTGGCCTGTGCAGGCAGCGCAGTTTTAGCATAACCTTCAGGATTTTCCTGTGGCGTATCCATATAGCGTTCGCCATACATAACCTCATAGTATTTCCAGTCAATAACCGGTCCGCCTGCAACACCTACTTTAAATGTTTCAGGATAGTTAACCATTAATGATGTGGTCATAAAGCCGCCAAAACTCCAACCGTAAACACCAATCTTATCAGCGTCAACAAACGGTTGCTTTTTCAGGTATTCAATACCTTTCATTTGGTCGGCCATTTCATTAACACCTAACTGACGGTGAATTACATGTTCAAAATCACGGCCACGGGCATCGCTGCCACGGTTATCAAGTGTAAATACTACATAGCCGTTTTGTGCCATGTAATAATCAAACAGGCTTGCGCCACCCAGCCAATCGTTGGTAACCAGTTGTGCGTGAGGCCCGCCGTAAACATACACCATAACCGGGTATTTCTTTTTGGAATCAAAGTTTGCCGGATATATAATCCTGCCATTCAATTGCGTTTTACCATCGGCTGACATGGTTGATATCAGTTCCATTTTAGGCAGTACGGTTTTGCCAGTGTAAGGATTTTCTGCTTTAAGAAGGGTAGTGGTCTTTTTATTTTTTGTGTTCAGGATATAAGTATCATTAGGAATCCGGACGCTGCTGTAGCTGTCAAATACCAATGTACCGTCCGAACTTATAAGTGCGCTATGTGTACCGCCACCTTTAGTAAGCGGAATAGTTTTACCTGATTTAAGCTCTGCTTTATAAAGCTGCCTGTCCAGTCCGTTATCTGCAGTACCTATGTAAAATACATTCTTTGCATCACTATCAAAACCTAAAAACTGCGTAACAACCACATCAAGGTAGCCCAGTTTTTTTATCAGCTTACCATCTGTGTTATAAAGATATAATTGCTCAAAGCCATCTTTTTCGGTACGGTACAGGAACTGGTTATTATTCCCCGGCACAAAAGTAAGATCATGAAGCGGCTCAACATAGGTAGCGGCTTTTTCTTCAAATAAGGTTTTTACAAGGTTTCCTGTAGCAGCGTCATATCGGTTTAGCTTCAGGTGGTTTTGTTCGCGGTTAAGTACACCCACAAAAATACTCTTCCCGTCAGGAGACCATGTAACGCAGGTAAGGAACTGCTCTTTAGGCTCGCCTGTTTTTAAAGTTGTTTTGGCACCTGTAGCCACGTTATACACTACAAGTGTAACTTCTTCACTTTTCATACCCGCCATAGGATACTTAATCTCTTTAGCCTGGGCAATACGCTCACTCCATTGTACTAATGGATATTCGGCTACCATGGTTTCGTCTTTTCTGTAATACAACAGCATATCGCTGTTCGGGCTCCACCACATACCGCGATTAATGCCAAACTCCTGACGGTGCGTATAGTCACTGCCGTTTACAATGCCTTTGTCGGCATCGTTTGTAACATTTATGGTATTGCCTGATTGCGGAGTTATAACAAGATTGTTCTCATTAGTCCAGGCAGCATAATTTCCGTTGGGAGATAAAAATTTCTGCCCGGCTTCCAATGAAATTGCAACTGCACTTTTTATTGCTTTCTTGTCAGCATCAAAAAGTACCAGGTAGTTGTTTTTAGTTCCTGCAACTTCAAATTCCATTGTACTTTTATCTTTCCAGGTATAAGCATACGGGAAGTAAGGCAGGTTGAATGATTCTGCAGTAAACTTAGCTTTTAAAAGCGAAGCCAGTTCATCTTTGGTTATTAATGTGTTTTCCTGCCAGTTGCCTTCTTCCGACCGGTACAGCAGCTTAGCATAGGTTTCATCAAGATAGGTAAGTGTTTTTGTGTCTTTGCGCCATTGCGGGGCAACAAGCGATTTTGGAGCAAACTCACGGTACTGGCCCGATGTAGCCTGGGCTATCGTCAGGTTCTTTTGTGCGCTTGCAGCCATTCCTGCCAATAGGAACAGCAGAAGTAATTTTTTCATGTTTACTGTTTGTGTTTGATGGGCGAATTTAGCCAATACATGCCATTCGCCGAAATTTAAGCATGTTAATTAGTAACATTGCCTGATGAATAGTTACAAAAAAATCCGCCGAAGCGGATTTAATTATACTGTTGCTTTATCAGCAGGCTGTAAAATGTTCAGGTCTTCCATGCACTGGCGCATCATTTTGTAGGTACGCTCAATATCATTATCAAGGCCGATAGAAAAACGTATAAGCCCATCAGTCAGTCCCATTTCCTTTTGCTCTTCCAGCGGAATTTCACTTGATGTTGATGTTCCCGGCGCGCTAAATAATGTTTTATAAAAACCAAGGCTCACGGCAAGGTAGCCCAGGTTACGGTTCTGCATCAGTTCCATAAGCTCGTTGGCTTTATCAAGCGTGCCCACGTCAAGCGTCATCATGCCGCCAAAGCCGTATTCAGGATTTATCATTTTTTTATAAAGCTCGTGGCTCGGGTGGCTTTTTAGTCCCGGGTATACAGTTTTAAGTCCGTCATTTTCAAATTTCTCAGCAAGGTACTGTGCGTTGTGGCTGTGCTGCTTCATACGGATGTGCAGCGTACGCAGGTTTTTAAGTATGCTGGCCGAACGAAGGCTGTCCATTGTAGGGCCAAGAAGCATGCTGGCGCCATCGTTCACATTACGAAGGGCATCAATAAATTCCTGTGTGCCGCATGTAACGCCGCCTACAGTGTCACTACTACCATTAATAAATTTGGTAAGGCTGTGTATCACTACATCAGCGCCCAGTTTTACAGGAGCAACCGAAAGCGGAGAGAATGTATTGTCAACAACCAGTTTCAGGTTGTGTTTCTTTGCTATTTTAGCAAGACTTTCAATATCGGCTACTTCAAGCAGCGGATTACTAACAGTTTCGCAGTATAGCACCTTTGTAGTTGGCGTTATAGCTGCCTCAACCACATCAAGCTTGGTAATGTCAACAAAGGCAGTTTTTATTCCCAGCTTAGGCAGGAAATTTTTCATGAAAGCATACGTACCGCCATATATTGTACGGCTTGATACAATATGGTCGCCCTGGCCGCAAAGCTGTAACAGTACAGGTGTTATTGCACCCATGCCTGATGCAGCAACATTGGCAGTTTCTGTCCCTTCCATAGCGGCAAGTGCCTGCCCTAAATAAAGGTTCATAGGCGAAGAGTGGCGTGAATACAGGTAACAGCCCTCAGCATTGCCTTCAAAGGTATCGAACATTGTTTTTGCTGAAAGAAATGTATAGGTAGACGAATCAGAGATTGATGGGTTTACGCCACCAAATTCTCCAAAATATTGCAGGTCTTGAATATTATCTGCCGGATTGAAATTTTCCATAGTTTATAAGTTTGTTGTTTTACAAATAGAAACTATTATAAACTTTAAATCAACTTAAAATTATATTGTTAGAATTTAAATCTTTACTTTTGGTGTATTATAGATTATTATTCTGTAAATTATTGATTGATATTAAAAACCCCGAAATATTTTCAGATGAACTTTGATGCTACTGACAGAAAGCTGCTTATGCTGTTACAGCAGGACAGCCGCAGGACTACTAAAGAACTTTCGGTAAAGCTGAATCTCTCGGTTACGGCAGTGTATGAAAGGGTAAAAAAACTGGAACGCGAAGGCGTTATAGAAAAATATGTGGCGCTGGTAAACCGTAAAAAAGTAAATAAAAGCTTTGTGGTGTTTTGCCACCTGAAGCTGATACAGCACACTAAGGAATACCTGACCCGTTTTGAGAAAGAAGTAAACCAGCTGGACGAAGTGCTGGAGTGCTACCACGTGAGTGGCGATTATGACTACATACTAAAAATTTATATAGAGAACATGGAAGCCTACCGCGAGTTTATGGTAACCAAGCTTACTACGTTACAACATATTGGCAGTACACACAGTACCTTTATGATTGGCGAAGTCAAGAATACTAATGTAGTGGGAGTTTGATTGTATAAACTCATAAATCTATCAGTTTAATTGTGTTAAACTAATTCGAATATTAGCATTTTTGGGCTCAGAACGTTATATTTGGAACTAACACATTTAAATATATGGATAATAAAATTAAGCTATCACCTGTAGATAAATGGGTAATTAATCCTTTTGGTTCTTTTATCAGTAATTCAATTATGGGCGGCGTGGTGCTGCTTGTGTGTGCGGTAATTGCAATTGTTTTGGCAAACTCACAATGGTCTGATTGGTTCCTAGGCCTGTGGGAACACAAAATAGGGATTGGTATTAATAATAAGCTGCTTTTAAATTTTACCATACAGCACTGGATCAATGATGGTATAATAGCGATATTCTTCTTTGTACTGGGGCTTGAGTTGAAACGTGAAATATTAGGCGGACAGCTTTCAGGTTTGCGAAATGCCATGCTGCCCATTGTTGTAGGTTTGGGCGGAATGCTTTTTCCTGCACTACTTTTCACTTTCTTTAATGGCGGTGCAGATACTGCGCCGGGCTGGGGTGTACC
>JBQGDS010000226.1:0-20204 GCA_052039185.1 Flavobacterium sp. | reverse complement strand
TTTTTTATTTTAAGGCAAAATTATAAAATTTTTATAACAAAAACCTTATCCAATGTTTATAAATCGTTAAGAATTACCTGCTATAAAATAAAATACCCCTGCATTTGCAGGGGTACAGGGTATTTTTATGTGTGTAAAAATTATCGTACAACCAGTTTTCTTGTGGCAGTTTTACCTTCTTCAGTTACTTTAACCAGGTAAATTCCTGATGTTAAATCAGATATGTTTACTGTATTATTCGTTGTAAGGCTGTTTAGTACCTGTTTGCCCATTACGTCATAAATTGCTACTTCTTTATCAGATGTGTTGTCAGAAGTTATGCTAAGCAGCCCACCACCATTAACCGGGTTGGGGAACATAGCAAAACCTGCTATATCATTACTTTGCCTTGATAATGTTGAAAGGTCGGTCGTTATCCTTAACTCATCTACTATGATGTTAGCAGGAGTTACTGTGTCAGAATCCTGACGAAGTATTACTGCACCAAAGTTAGCCGGAGCGGTAGTAACAACATCAGTAAGCGTAGGCGCTGTTGCTGCATTGAAAGTGGCTAGGTTAGGGTTTATCCACGCGCTGTAAGTATTATTAGCATAGTTAAAGCCGATCACAACCATTACAACATCGCCTTCATTGTATGATGTTGTAGTATAATTTGTTGTAGTAGCAGCCGAAGAAAGGCCTATTTTATACTGTGTTCCGCTTTTTTGAACCCATAATCTTGCATTGTATGGTACATTAGTACCTTCAATTTCTCCTGTAAGCCCTACAATGTATGATTGAGTGCCATCTGTAGTAAGGTTAGACATATCAGCAACATTCATAAGGAATGCAGTATATATAGTGCCTGATGTAGTTGAAGTGAAAGGTGTATACACTTCGGATCCTGAACCACCAAAACCAACGGAGTTTCCTGTAGATGTTACTCCTGTGTAGTTAAGGCTTCCCGGTAGCATAACAGGCCTGTCGCCAGAGTTAACCTCTGTCCACTTTTGCTGGTTGCCCAGTACGGTTCCTGCCTGGTAATCGAAAGACTCTGAATACGGAAGCGTGTTTATAGCTTTACAGGTAACACGGGTTACCTCACGGGTTATGTTACATGTGCCTCCTGTTACTGTTACAGTAATATTAGTGCCAATATTTTCGTTTATACCGGTTATTACAATATTGCCTGAAGCAGTTGTTGAAGGGTTTGCGCCGCCTATAGTGCCATGGGTTGAGGTAATATTATAGGCGCTTAGCCCGCCTCCGGTAAAAGGTATGGTTATAGTAAATGTATCTATGCCTGTTGTAACATTGTCACACTGTGCAGTTTCAGCACCAAGCGATAGCAGGCATGTGGCAGAGTTAGCAAGTATCTTTACATCGTCCAGCCTGTATTGTGTAGTGGCTGTTTGTGTAAACCTAAGTCTCAGGTTTAATGCTGAAGGTATGCCGCTGCTAATAGTTATATTCTCCCAATTATTATTTATAGTCCTGCTGTATGAAAGCGGAAGATATATTAGGCCGTCCACACTGTATTCTACTGATAGGTTGCTTGCAGGAACAGCTGGTGTGTTTCCTTCCTGCCTGATACCAAAGTTAAGGCTCAGTTCGGCAGTAGGATAGGCTGATGTGTTGATACCTTCAATAGTTAAATAACGTCCGGCCGTACCTGTAAAAAATACATTACCGGAGCCCGATGCACCTGTGTAACCTGATGATGCTTGTGTTGGCCTTACATCGGCAGTACCGGTGTATGTAATAGATGTGTTTTGGAAAGTGTGGTTTGCTATTGCTGTAGTGCCTGACGGTGTACCGAAGTTTTCGGAATAAACAACCGTTTGGGCTACTGCCGACACAAATCCTAAAAATAATAAGGTTAAAGTGTAGAATTTTTTCATGACTCTTCTTTTTGTGATTATACACGCAAAAGTAGATACACAAAAAATGGGGTAAAGTTTATGTATTGTTAATTAGCATGAATTTAAGATGATGTGTTAACGTAATGCTAATTACTTAACAATCAGTTTTTTTGTGGCGGTAGCGTCGCCTTCTTTTATTTTAATAATATACACGCCAGGGGTAAGGCTTGTAATATTGAGCTCTTTAGATGATGTAAGTGTGGCAGTAAGTATTTTTTTACCCAGTACATCATAAATCTCAATCTCTTTATTAAGTGATGATTTAGAGGTAATATATATCCTGCCGGTGCTCACAGGGTTCGGGTATATGTTGAGCCCGTCAATAGTTTCACCCTTATTATCCTGGGCAGCAGCGCCAAGGGTAAAAAAGAAAAACAGCAGTAAAGTGATATAAAAGTATTTTTTCTTCATCAACCTAAAATGATTTGGTAAAAGTAATAATTTAATTTCAAATATTGTACCAAAAATTCTGTTACAAAAAAACTAAATATTGTTTTATTTTTTAACATTATATAGTGGTTAGTATATCTGTTTTATGATAAAGTATACATTTTATAAAATAAAAAGAGCCGCCCAAAGGCAGCTCTTTTACTATGTATTTTAGGTTTAATTATATACCTAATGTCCAGCCCTGAGCCCATACCGGCATACCGGTACCGTTACCAGCACCTGTAGCTGTATTATCCTCAGTAAAAATAGCATCAATAGGTTGAGCCGTTCCTGATGTAGGTGTACCTTTTGATTTTGTTGTTACGTTTTCAAACTTAACGCGTGTAGCTTTAAGTGTCCCGGCTGCAACATAACCTAGACCTTCATCGTGCTGAACATCAAAACCTACTTTCCAGTTAGCAAGTACTACGTTATCAAATTTAGCTTTTGTACCAACCCTTAGTTTCATAGCCTGAGATTCTGCGCTTGTATCAGCATCACCAGTACCTATAAGTGTAAGGTTTTTGATAGTTGGGTTAGATATTGGAGCAGCAAGGTGGTTGTTTGAATTGTTATCAGCCTCAATACCCCTGTTACCATTGTTAGTCCTTTTACCATACCAGTTTTCGTTAGTTCCTGACCATCCTTCAGTCCAGTCAAAAAGGTCGTCACCTACAGCAGCATGGCTGTTGATTACTACAAGGTTTTTAGTGTTAACAGTACCACCAAACCATTCGAAACCGTCATCAGAACTTTCGTAAACCTCAACGTTCTCAACTTTAGTACCGTTACCTACACCGAAGAAAGAAACACCGTTGAATTCTTTCTCGTTAGTATAAGCATAACCAGGATATTCAACCCTTAGGTATTCGATAGATCCTGATGAATCATCTGTCTCATTACCACCGTAAGTAAGATCATCTCCAACTTCAGCCTGTGCAGTAAGCCCTTTGTTTATAGGAGCGCGTCCGCATATTACAAGTCCGCCCCATTTACCCGGCTCAGGAGTTTCTGAAGTCATAACTACCGGATTTGTAGCTGTACCCTGTACATAAATTTCTCCGTCCTGAGCAACAGCGATGTAACGGATGTTACCACCTGATACGTTAGTAGCTATAATTTTTACTCCCGGTTTGATTATCAGTTTAGCGCCGGCCTTAACTACAAGCTTGCCTGTAAGCATGTATGTTCCAGATTCAAGAACTACTTCTCCGTCGTTAATATCACCTTTAAGATTGTTGCGATCAAGCACGAAAGATGATGGAATTGGAGCATTGTTATTGTTGCTGTCGTCATCCGAACAAGAAACAGTTAGTGCAGCAATAGATAGTGATGCTACGGCAAATAATGTTAAAACTCTTTTTTTCATGTTGTGTTATTTAATTTGATTGCAAATTTGATTATTAGTTGTTTTTCAGAGGTTAACTTAATGTAAGCAAATTGTTGTTTTTAAAGCTTGTATGTTATGCCAAGTCCTATATATGCACCTCTTTTAAATGTTACGATAGGTACATCGCCGCTTACATTCTCCTGAAATCTTTCAAATTTCGGGTTCAGTAGGTTACGGGCTACCAAGTCTAAACCTATATGCCTGCTAAGCCTGCTTTTTATTACCATATCCAGCGCACCCATACCTTTATCTACCTGGTTTCCTTTTCCTTCAATTCCCAGCGCATATAACCTGTCAGAGTAGTGTGAGTACATCAGTGTAGCAGTAATTCCCCTGTCGGCATCCCAGTCTTTGGTGTAGGATACGTCGGCATTTAATAAAAGGTCTGATGCTCCTGTAAAGCTTGATGATGCATCATTAATGTTCAGGTTTACACGTCCCTGTGTCTCTCTTCTCACTTTTTCCGGGTCAATGTCCTGTTCTGTTTTCATGTAAGCAACATTAAGGCCTGCCGATAGCTTGTTGGTAAATTCACCGTCAAACGTTAGTATGTTTTTCTTTACTTCTACTTCAATACCATATACAGTACCCTTGTCGCCAATGTTTACCCACGAAATATCATTTGAAGAAGATGCTATGTTTACTTCTGCTATAGGATTGCGAATAATTTTTCCAAAAACTGTAGCTGAAATAAGCTCATCTTTTTCAGGGAAATATTCCCACTTCGCATCGAAGTTGTAATCTTCAGATGAGTATAGAAAAGGGTTACCAAACTTAACTTCGTTTACATCTTCATATATAAATGGCGATCTTTCTTTAAACTGAGGAAGCGTATACGTTTTACTTGCAGCAAAGCGAAGATTTTGTTTATCATTAAGCTCATACTTCATGATAAGGTTTGGTAAAAACTCATTGCGGTTCATGGTATTCGTTCCGCCATCAGTGTCAAACTGTGTTCGCCAGTTTACCGTTTGTTCTACTTTTTCATACCTAAGCCCTAAACTTGCAGTTAGTTTATTAGTTATCCTGATATCTCCACTTGCATAACCGGCGTGTATCTTCTGGTCGCCATTATACGTTTGCGGTGTCATGTCGGCAAAGGCGCTGATGGTAAAGAAGCCGTTGTTATAGTTTGCTGCATTATAAAAAACATCCAGGTTGTTAGGGTCAACAAGTGTAGTCCTTGCTGCTGCAGAGTGGTTAAAGTTGAACTGGATAGCTTCAAAATCACGTTTTTTAAAGCGCCCGGCATATCCTGCAGTAACAGTTACTCTTGCAAGTCCGTCTTCGGTTGTGCCAAATTTCCTTGTTACAGATGCATTTGCAGCAAATTCATCTTCTTTAAGATTTTGGAAATAACGGTGGTTATCCGTTACTGTATTTTGAGCAATACGCAGTCCGTCGGGAGTATTCCTTATAATGTTTTGCGTCCTGTCCGGCATATCGCTGGATACAGTGTTGAAAGATGCTCCCCAGTTTACAGTTGTAAGGCTGTCTATTTTATGGCTACCTAATAACTGGTTAATAAGCAGCGTGTTTTTTATGTAAGTACCCCTTTGTACAATACCGCCATCTTCGGCAACATCCCTAAGGAAACCTGTAAAAATATCACGTGACTGATCTGAAGTGTTTACATATAATAAGTTGTATGCTATTTTGTGGTTGCTGTTAATGCGGTATGTAGCATTGGCCATACCCGTAGTATTTGTAGTGTACTGGAAACGCTCTTGGTTGAAAGATTTCAGCGGTGCATTTTGCGCATTTATGCTCCTGTTGTCTCCTTTCCTGTACTCATAGCCGTTGCTAAAGTTTGCAGTGCCAAAAAGGCTTAGCTTTCCTTCTTTACCTACACTGAATTCCTGCCCGGCCTTAAACCCTATATTGGCAGGTATCATACTTTCTTTTTGCGGGTTCAGCTTGTTGTCAAAAGTATAGCTTGTAAGTGCATTTTGAGAATAATCATAGTTGGCAAAACCTGATTTAGACGGCCCATCCTGAAGATAAAATTCTCCGGCTTTACCTAATGCATTTGTATTAACTTTTGAACCAACTGAAACTTCAAACATCCCGTTGCCACGGTATTCTTTTGAAATGATATCTACGTTACCACCGGCAAAGTCACCAAATATTTTAGTGCTGTATACTTTGTCGATAGAAATGTAATCTACTATGTCAGTTGTAAAAATGTCAAGAAATATATTTTTCTTTTCAGGATCGTTAGAAGGTATCGGTAACCCGTTTATAGTGGTTGAGTTGTAACGGTCGCCTAAGCCCCTTACATAAACGTTATTACTGCCTTCCTGTTTTGATATACCTGATGTTTTAGCCACGGCGGTAGCAACATCGCCAATACCTTTACGGCTTAGTTCCTGCGCGCCTATATTTTGCTTTATTTCAATAGCATTTTTTTGTTCAAGCAACAGTGCACTTTCTTTTTCACGGCTTCTTGTTCCTTCAATTACAACGTCTTTAATAGTAACATTGGTTGATTTAAGTGCCTGGTCATGGTTTTTGGTTTCATTTTCAGCAACTGTAATAGTTACTTCTGCGGTTTCATACCCCATAAAGTCAAACACCAGCGTATGTGTGCCTGCCGGTACAATCAGTGTGTACACACCCATTTCGTCAGTATTGGCGGCAATGGTGCTGTTTTTTACCTTAACACTGGCAAAAGGTAGTGTTTCATTGTTCATCTCCCTGTCAATAACAGTACCTGTTATTGTAGCAGTGTTCTGTGAAAAACCTAAAGCGGTGAAGAACAATGTGATTAATAAGAATTTAAGTTTCATCGTGTTGTTTTTTATTTTGGCGCAAAGTTGCCCCCGCTACATAAATCATGTGTTATGTAAAAGTTACCTTTGGATTTATAATTTATTACTAAATTGTTAAGAGATTAAATTACGGTTAAGTGGCTAAAATCATTTTTTATTATCTTTACCTTTACAACCTGAAAACAAACACGCAGTGTCATTATGAAGAAAAAAGACATTAAGATCTTGTTGGTTGATGATGAGCAGGATATCCTTGAAATTGTGGGCTATAACCTGTCTCAGGAAGGCTATCAGGTTGTAACCGCTTCTAACGGTAAGGAGGCTGTTACGAAAGCCAGGAAAGAGCTTCCGCATCTTATTATTATGGACGTAATGATGCCTGAAATGGATGGTATGGAAGCCTGTGAAAACATAAGGAAGATACCGGAGCTTAATAACGTTATAATAACTTTCCTTACGGCAAGGAATGAAGACTACTCGCAGGTAGCGGGCTTTGATGCCGGAGCTGATGATTACATTGCAAAGCCTATAAAGCCGAAATTGCTGGTAAGCAAGGTAAAAGCACTGCTAAGAAGGCTTAAGGAAGATGACAACAAGAGCGATGTTTTGCGTGTTGGCACTATTGAAATAAACCGTGAAGAGTACAAAATTGTACTTGAAGACAAGGAGATTGTATTGCCGCGCAAAGAGTTTGAACTTTTTTACCTCCTGGCTTCAAAACCGGGCAAGGTGTTTAAAAGGGAAGAAATTCTTGACAAGGTGTGGGGTAACGAAGTAGTGGTAGGAGGCCGTACTATAGATGTACATATAAGAAAGCTTCGCGAAAAAATAGGCGATGAGCTGTTTAAAACAATAAAAGGAGTGGGCTATAAGCTCGAAATTTAGTGGCGATAAATTTTAAGAAAACATATAAGTTTGCCGTAAAATCGGCATTATATATTACCTTATACAGTATTGCCTCGCTGGCAATAACAAAACAATTTTTCCCGGGTATCACCTGGGAATTTGTGTTTGTATTCTGCGCTTCACTTTTTATATTTTCGTTTTTTGTGCTGCAATACAGAGTTGAGCATTTTATTTACCGCAGGGTAAAGAAAATTTATGACGATGTATCGCTACTGGAAGGTACATCTTTCCGCAACAAGGCTATAACTACCGATATGGCTACCCTGACGCGAGAGGTGGAAAAATTTGCCCGCGATAAAAAGTTTGAAATAGAGGCGCTTAAAATCAGGGAAGAATACCGTCGTGAGTTTTTGGGCAATGTATCGCATGAACTTAAAACACCCCTGTTTACCGTGCAGGGCTATCTTCTTACCCTGCTTGACGGGGCAATGAACGATAAGGTGTTGAGGAAAAAATACCTTCAGCGTGCTGAAAAAGGTGTGGAAAGGCTTACGTATATAGTGCAGGATCTTGACATGATTACTAAAATGGAGGTGGGCGACCTGAACCTGAACTTTACTGTTTTTAATATTACCGAGGTTATACAAAATGTGTTTGACCTGCTGGAAATGAAAGCCGACAAAAAAGGTATCATGCTGATGTTCGACCAAAAGTACATTAAGCCCATAATGGTGTTTGCCGATCAGGAAAAGATACAGCAGGTAATTACAAATCTTGTTGTAAACTCTATAAAATATGGCAAAGAGAACGGTACTACAGAAGTAGCTATTGAAGACCTGGTGAACAACAAGATCATTATCCGTGTTAAGGACAATGGCGAGGGTATTGAGCAGAAGCACGTACCAAGACTGTTTGAACGTTTTTACAGAGTTGATAAAAGTGGCGCGCGTACCGAAGGCGGTTCAGGCCTGGGTCTTTCTATAGTAAAGCATATAATTGAAGGCCATGACGAGAAAATATATGTTGAGAGCAAATACGGACACGGTTCAGAGTTTTCATTTACCCTCGAAAAGACAAAATAAATCTTTCCACCGTACACCGCTGCTTATATTTTTGAGCCCTTCATAAAATGATATCTTCTCAAGGTCTTCTATCCTGAAATCTTTTTGTGTGGCAAACGGCACCATTCCTGATTTTTTTAGCCTCTTGGCAAGGTATTCCTGTTCGTACTGCCCTGGTGTAGGTATAAAAAAGGCCTTTTTACCAAGTTGTGCCAAATCCATTATAGTGGTATACCCCGAACGGCACAGTATAGCCTCACTTTCGTTAAACGCCATTTCAAGCGCATTCGTGTCCATAAAATTGTAATAGGTTATATTGCCTTTTGTTACAGTTTTCATTTCAGGCTCTATCACACCTTTTATAAACAGCACCTGTCCTGGGTAGCGTTCCAATTCATTATTAAGCCGTTCTTCCAGCAGGGAGCGTTGTGGCTCCGGGCCTGATAATATAACCATCAGGTCATATTTTTTCTCGGCCGGTTTTTTATGCAGGCGGCTCAGTGGGCCTATATACTTCAGGTTAAGAGACCCGTCATCAACATGTCCCAATTTTCCGGTAAGGTTATGAGATGATTTTATATCGGGAACCCAGCATTCCAGGTACCTGCGTATAAACATTTTGTGTATTTCGGTAGTAAACCATGTAGTGTTTCCGGTAAGCACATTAAGCTGATGTGTGATAAATACCGATGGTACATTGCCTGAAAATACCCCAAGCCGGTTGTCTGATATTATGCCGTCTATCCCGTGTTCTTTAACCAGGTTTTGTACCAGGCGGTTTTCCCTACGCACGGCATTTATCATGTTCGGTATCTGTAGCATAAGCTTCAGTTTAAAAAAAGTGCCGTTTTTAGCATATTGTATTTTATAAGGCGGCAGCTCAATAGCCTTATGATTAGGGAATTCTTTCTTCAGCAACGCCAGGGCAGCGCCGTCTGATGCTATTATGGGTTCGTAACCGTGATTTTCGAGAGCCTCAATTACAGGTATGCAGCGTGTTGCATGGCCCAAACCCCAGTTTAGCGGGGCTACCAAAATTCGTTTAGTGTGTTGCAAAGTAGTAGTCTGAATAAGTATTTTATAACCTGCAATCTAAAATTATTTTAAGTACCGGATATTTCCCTAATTTTACCAAAATTTTAATTTACTGGTGGGAAGCAAGAATAAACTGAAACGCTTTAGGGAAAACGAAACATTTGGCAACGTGCTGCAACCGTCAAGAGACGAAGCTGTAGCGGGCGATTTTCCGTTAAAAGGCAAATGGAACAGCGATTTTTTTAAGAATGATAAGCCTTTGGTATTAGAGCTGGGCTGCGGTAAGGGTGAATATTCTGTAGGCCTTGCAAGGCGCTATCCTGATACTAATTTTATAGGTATTGATATAAAAGGTGCACGTTTTTGGAGAGGTGCTAAAACCGCGGTTGAAGAAGGATTGGACAACGTTGCTTTCCTTCGCACGCAAATTGAGCTTATTGAGCATTTTTTTGCTGAAGGTGAAGTGAGTGAAATATGGATCACTTTCCCAGATCCGCAGATAAAGTATAAGCGTACCAAGCACAGGATGACCAATACTGAATTCCTGCAACGCTACAAAAAAATACTGAAAGCTGACGGCGTGGTTAACCTTAAAACTGACAGTGAGTTTATGCACGGCTATACACTTGGACTCTTGCATGGCGAAGGACATGAGGTAATTTATGCCAACCATAACGTATACCGCAATGAGGGTGCACCCGAAGTAGTTACCGCTATACAAACTTTTTATGAGCAGCAGTACCTGGAGCAGAATAAAGCTATAACCTATATCCGCTTTAAAATAAAATAAAGTATGGATATAGTGCTGCCAGTCATCATTGGGTTTTTTATGTCGTCATTAGGAGTGCTCCTTCCGGGGCTGCTTAACATGACGGCCGCTAAAATAAGCCTTCGTGACGGGCGGCACCGCGCTATAGTTTTTGCATGTGGCGCTACTGTTGTGGTATTTATACAGGCCTATGTATCTATAACCTTTGCCAAGTTAATCAACAGGAATCCTGATATTATTGACCTGCTGGAAGAAACTGGCTTTGTCATCTTTTCGCTCCTAACCATCTTTTTCTTCTTTTTTACCAAAGCCAAGCCTAAGGTTGAAGAAGAAGCGGTAAAACTGCGAAGTAAAACCGGCAATTTCTTTTTAGGGATGCTGCTGTCATCCCTCAATTTTTTCCCTATACCCTATTACGTTTTTATTAGTATTACGTTTGCAAAATCAGGACATTTCAGTTTTGATAATTTGTATGTGTTTCTCTTTGTGCTTAGTGCAACACTTGGTGCATTCGCAGTATTTTATCTTTATATTGTTTTCTTCAGGAAAATATCCGACCGTGCAGACTTCTTCATGAAAAATTCCAATTACTTCATTGGTACTGTTACCGGTATTGTAGCTATTATCTCTCTCATCAAAATAGTACGGGGCTAATATCATAACACAATGCAGGAAGATAATTTTTTTGAAAAAGTGTATGAAGTAGCCCGGCTCATTCCTTACGGCAGGGTAACGTCATATGGTGCAATTGCCAAATACCTTGGTGCAGCACGATCAGCAAGGATGGTAGGCTGGGCCATGAACTCCAGCCACAACCAGGATGTGCCTGCGCACCGCGTTGTAAACAGGGTTGGCCTGTTATCAGGAAAGCATCATTTTCCGGGCAGCAACCTCATGCAGCAATTACTCGAAAATGAAGGTGTAGAAGTTGAGGATAATAAGGTGGTTGATTTTGAAAAGTACTTTTGGGATCCTGCTAAAGAACTACAATTGTAATATTACTATCAATACTCCGGATTATATTCATTCATTTTTAAAATTCTCTGCATTTCAGGGTAAATAATATTATCCTTTCAAGCTTTACTGTCTGAACTTTTCCTATTATCTTTGCAATTTGAAATCAGTCTTAATTAACTGGCTGAGAGAATAATTACAAATGAAACTTGACAGAAAACAAATATTAGAAGTCCTTGAGGGCATTACAATAGCAGGAGAAGGCAAAAACATGGTTGAAAGCGGAGCAGTGCGCAACGTACTCACCTTTGGAGATGAGGTAGTGGTTGAGGTAGTACTCCATACTCCTGCAATGCACATCCGTAAACGTGCGGAAGCCGATATTATCCAGGTTATTAAAGAGAAAATACATGCCGATGCTCAGGTAAAAGTAAACGTAAAAGTGGAAGCACCTGAAAAACCTGAAATTAAGGGTAAAGGCATACCGGGAATAAGCAACGTTATAGCAGTATCATCGGGTAAAGGCGGTGTTGGTAAATCTACCATTACGGCTAACCTTGCGGTTACGCTTGCAAAAATGGGCTTTAAGGTAGGTGTGCTTGATGCCGATATTTACGGCCCGTCTATGCCCATTATGTTCGATGTGGAAAGGGAACGCCCTATATCGGTACAGGTGGACGGCAGAAGTAAAATGAAACCTATTATCAGCTACGGTGTCGAAATACTTTCTATAGGTTTTTTCACAACGCCTGAACAGGCTGTTATATGGCGTGGCCCTATGGCCAGCAAAGCGCTGAACCAGATGATTTTTGATGCCGACTGGGGCGAGCTTGATTTTATGCTGATAGATTTACCGCCGGGTACAGGAGATATTCACCTTAGCATTATGCAGTCGCTCCCTATAACAGGTGCTGTTGTGGTAAGTACGCCACAGGCTGTAGCGCTCGCCGATGCTAAAAAGGGTGTTGCAATGTTCCAGCAGGAAAGCATCAATGTTCCTGTTTTGGGTATTATTGAAAACATGGCCTATTTTACGCCTGACGAGCTTCCTGATAACAAATACTACATTTTTGGTAAAGAAGGCGCTAAAAACCTTGCCGAAGACCTTGATGTTCCTTTCCTTGGCGAAGTGCCGCTTGTGCAAAGTATTCGTGAGGCAGGTGACTACGGCCGCCCTGCAGCATTACAAACTGCAACGCCACTGGAAACCGCTTTTGAAGAGCTGGCGCGTTCTGTAGTTCAGGAAACGGTAAATAGGAATGATAATCTTCCGCCTACCGAGGCAATCAAAATAACTACAATGGCTGGCTGTTCAGCAGTTAAAAAGAAATAAAATGACAACAGAAGAAATTAAGCTTAATGTGGAAAAGGCGCTTGACGAGATACGCCCTTTCCTGGAGTCAGACGGAGGTAATATTTCATTGATAGACATTGAGGATGACAGGCATGTAAAGGTACGCCTTGAAGGTGCATGTGTAGGCTGCAGTGTAAACCAGATGACACTGCGTGCAGGCGTAGAAACCACTATTAAAAAATATGCCCCGCAGATTGAAACTGTAGTAAATGTTGCATAACCTGCAGCAATGATAAATATCATATAATTACCAAAAGGGGAATGCGACATTTGCAGCACGAACCTTTACCCATTTACTAAAAAATGATCGAGACAGATATACTGATTATCGGTGCGGGGCCTACAGGCCTTTTTGCCGTATTTGAAGCCGGGCTTCTGAAACTTAAATGCCACATAATTGATGCTTTACCCCAACCGGGAGGCCAGCTGGCAGAATTATATCCTAAAAAGCCAATATTTGATATACCGGGTTTTCCATCGGTA
Source organism: Flavobacterium sp. (assembly GCA_052039185.1). Lineage (GTDB taxonomy): Bacteria > Bacteroidota > Bacteroidia > Flavobacteriales > Flavobacteriaceae > Flavobacterium. The sequence continues at coordinate 7,211 of JBQGDS010000226.1, read as the reverse complement.
CTTGCCGGGGACCTTGTAGATAACCTGATGGAGCAGATAAAGCAGTTCCAGCCGGGTTTTACCCTGAATGAAAAAGCCGAGACCATAAAAAAACTGGAAGACGGCACTTTTATAGTTACTACCAACAGAGGTACTGAACACCATGCCAAAGCCGTAGCTATTGCAGGTGGCCTGGGCAGCTTTGAGCCACGCAAGCCACTTATTGAAGATATTGAGTTTTATGAAGATAAGGGTGTGGAATACTTTGTAAAAGATCCTGAACTTTTCCGCAATAAGCGTATTGTGATTGCCGGAGGAGGAGATTCTGCGCTTGACTGGAGTATTTTCCTTGCCGATGTGGCCAGCGAAGTTACTCTTATACACCGCAGGAATGAGTTCCGCGGGGCGCTTGATTCGGTTGAAAAGGTGCAGGAGCTTAAAAAGCTGGGAAGGATAAACCTTATTACACCTGCGGAAGTTACAGCTATTCGCGGTAGCGAAAAAGTGGAAGCGCTTGATATTGATATGGAAGGTGCACACATGAGCATTGAGACCGATTATTTTATACCGCTTTTCGGGCTTACGCCAAAACTTGGTGCTATTGCCAACTGGGGACTTGAAATTGAGAAGAATGCCATCAAGGTAAATAACGCGCTGGATTACCAGACTAACATTGAAGGCATTTATGCCATTGGCGATATTAATACCTACCCAGGCAAACTGAAGCTTATTTTATGTGGTTTCCATGAAGCTACTTTAATGTGCCAGAGTGTGTACAACAGGCTTAACCCGGGCAAAAAATATGTGTTGAAATATACTACCGTGAGCGGCGTTGACGGTTTTGACGGCACCCGTAAGGAAGCTGAAAAGCAGGTGGTAAAAGCAATAGAATAATTTGTTTAAAATTTTAAAGTTTCAGGTTATTTAACCGCTCCAAACTTTAAGCCTCTTAAACTTCAAACAATAAATATGGACGTAACCATAAAAATAACCGACAGGGAGGGTGCAGTACATGAAGTACAGGCACCAACCGATATGTCGATGAATATAATGGAACTGGTGCGTGCTTATGAGCTGGCGCCGGAAGGAACCATTGGCATATGTGGCGGTATGGCTATGTGTGCATCATGCCAGTGCTATGTGCTGAACGATGTGCAACTGCCTGAAATGGGGCCTGATGAAGATGCCATGCTTGCAGAAGCCTTTTATGTAAAATCCAACAGCCGCCTTGGTTGCCAGATACCCATTACAGAAGAACTTCATGGGCTGGAAATTGAACTGGCTCCTGAATCATAAAATTAAAAAGGCACCTTAATCAAGGTGCCTTTTTGCATTATTGCGGGGTTAGAATATTATTAATTCTTAACGAATTTCAATGTTTTTTCCTGATTGCCCTTGGTCACTTTCACAAAGTAAATTCCGTTGCTGTACGCTGATGTATTTATAGCAAGGTTAGCTTCACCTGATATTTTAGATTGTGCCACAGTTTGTCCAAGGCTGTTATATATCACATAAGCATCCGGTAATTCGCTGCCGACAGAAATATTAATTACATCTGTAGCAGGGTTAGGATACAGGCTTATGTTTTGGAAAGCTACGCTGAAACTATCTGTACCAAGCGGCATCCATACGGTAGAATTTACAAGCGATGCCCTGCGTGGTGAATTTTGAAGTACAGTAAGCATCCTTGATTTTTGATTCTGTGTAAAAATATTCATACAGGCATCAGGCGTGTAGTCCATGTAATTTTCAATCATGTCATTACCGGGTGCCGAAGGACATGAGTTTATTGGGGAACATACATAATTTTGCTCACGTATTACAGGTGTGTCAGGGCAATAATCCTTTGTAGTATCCTGTGCGTTATAGGAACATGTAGTCTCATCACCATCAATATGCCTTAACCCGAAAGAGTGCCCTATTTCGTGGGTTGCTGTCCTTCCGCGGTTATAAGTTGCATCATAGGTTCCTTGTGGATAAAGTGCTATTGATCCAAAATATTTGTAACCAATTACCACGCCATCTGTATTGGCAGGGCCTTCATCTTCAAATAATCCGCCAAGCTGTGAGCCCGAAGGGAACTGTGCATAACCTAATGTAGTGGAAAGGCCATTTGCTCCTGTCCCGCCAAATTTACATACCCAGATATTAAAATATCTCGTAGGATCCCACGATGTCTGCGGCTTCATTGTACCTTCAACCTGGTTCTCAGTATTCCAGCTCGACCTGTTAAGGTTTACCCTGTGTATACCGTTGGTAGGATTGCCTTGTGGGTCTACCTGTGCAAGTGCAAACTGTATTTCCATATCGGCACCTACAGGGTTGGTATTGTACCCGGGCGTGTTAACCATACGCCTGTAATCCTGGTTTAATACCGTAATTTGAGACAGTACCTGCTCATCAGCAATATTTTCGTCAACACCCAAGGCATCACCGTTATGTATTACGTGTACTACAACAGGTATTGTTACCACATTGTTAGTGCCAAAAGCTGTACGCCTTGTTTTTAATTCTTCAATTTTAGGAGCAATCCATTGTTCAAACTGTGCGGTAGTAGCGCGGTTAGGATATTTTTCCTTAAGGTAATTTTCATATTCTGTACTGGCGCAGCGTATGTGGCCTGACGGGGTTAGCTTCTGTGTAAGAGGCTTCCCGAAAAGCTTCACCTGCTCCTGTGCATTTGCCGTAAATAGGGTGCCGGCAAGCATCAGTAAAACAGAAAGTTTTTGGGTAGATTTGATCATGGTTAAATTCTTAAATAAATGTTAACACAAAAATACTTCCCAATTATTGTTTATACAAATAAATGAGGTAAACAGATTGAATAATGCGGTAAATTTTTAACGGATACGCTACAGGAACTTGCTTATTTCATCTTTATAGGTGTCGCCAATAGGTAGTATAAAATCGTCTATTTTAATTGTTTTGTTCTGAATTGTGCTGATGCGTTTTACAGGTATAATGTATGAGCGATGCACCCTGATGAATGCCTGGGGCGGAAGTTTTTCGAGTATACCTTTCATCGAAAGGCGTGCTGTAACGGTCTGCCTGTCCTGAAGGTGTATGCGGATGTAATCATCCAGGCCTTCAATCATCAGTATATCATCCAGTGCGATCTTGTGGAGCTTATAGTCGGCCCGGATAAAAAGGTGTGCAGCGGCTGATGGTTGCTGCTGCCTGAAGGCTCTTTCTTTTTTTGCTTTAAGTAATGCTTCACTAAAACGTTCCTGCGAAAATGGTTTCAACAGGTAGTCTACAGCATTTATATTAAAACCTTCTACAGCATATTCGCTGTAAGCTGTTGTGAAAATAACCATAACATCGGTACCTATAGATTTATAAAAATCTATACCGTTTTTCCCCGGCATCTGTATGTCAAGAAAAATAAGGTCAACCGGAAATTTTCTTAAATGCCTTAGTGCTTCATCAGTTTTAGTAAACGTTTTTTCAAGCGTAGCAATATCGCTTTGCCTGCAATAATGCTCTATTATTGTCAGGGCAAGCGGTTCGTCATCTATGGCAATGGCCTTTATCATTCCAGGTTAAGGGTAAGTTTTACTTCAAAGGTTTCGGTATTCTCAAATATAAGCAATTTATGTTTCCTTGGGTACAGGTAGTGCAGGCGCTGCTTGGTGTTTTCCATGCCATGGCCACTGGCCTCGTCTTCCGGCAGGATACCTGTAACTTTGTTGTTTTTTACATTAAGCGAGAACTCTGTATCCTGAATGTCAATATGTATTTCAATGCTTGAATCTTTCTCAGGGTTCAGTCCGTACTTAAAGGCATTTTCGATAAAGGGTATTAACACAAGCGGAGCTACCTGTTTTCCTGTAGCATCACCTTTTAATGAAAAGGTAAACTGTGTGCCGCTATCCATTCGTAGCTGCTGTAATGAAATATAATTTTTAATATAGTTGATTTCCTTATCCAGTGATACATGGTCTTTACGGCTTTCGGTAACTACATAGCGCATCATGCCCGATAGTTTTAGCACTGCCTCGGGAGCATCGTCCGACTTTGCAAGTGTAAGTGCATAAAGGCTGTTTAATGTGTTGAAAAGGAAATGCGGGTTTATCTGGGCGCGAAGGTAAGATACCTCACTTTTAAGCTTTTCACTACGAATATAGGTAAGCCTTTGCCCTGTGCGTAACAGCACTGAAAGGAAGAATATCAGGATAAAAAGGAACCAATGTCCACGCTCCATGTAAGGCATTAGCGGGTTGCGAAACCTTGGGCCCGGGCCACGAAAACCATCGGTAAACGGCATAGGCGTACAATTATCTTTAAATATAATTGATGGCAGAAAGGTTACAATGAGTAACGACAAAATTACTAAGGTATAGAACAGCGCCTTTCTCCGCCTGAAATAATAAACGGGTATAAAGTAAAAGTAGTTGGCATAAAAAAAGCCGACCAATAATAAATATGTAAAAAAATCCCTTTGGAAGGGTGTTATGCTGAAAAGTTTTCCTGTTTCAATATCGGGCGATGAGAGTATGGGTATGCTTATAAAAAGGAGGCAGCACAAAACATGCAGCAGGTAAGATTGTGGTTTTTTAAGTGCAGTCATTTACCAAAGCTACTAAGAATTTATGGGCGAAAGACCAATAATGCGGTAAAAGCCTTTATTTAAGAGGTAAAAAATAAAGCCCTGAAAAGGGCATTGTTAGTTTTATATTGCTGCCATATCGTGCTGCATTATGCGTTCTTGAATAGCATTCCATAATCCTATCCTTTTTTCCAGGGCAAGTATTGCGGTATCTTCCGCCTGCTTCCATTTTTCAGGGTCACTGCCACACAGTTCGCTAATCATCTGCATAGCCATAGGGCCATGTTCGTCAGCATCCAGTTCAATATGCCTTTCAAAATAATATATCAGCTTATCAAGATCAGTTTCCGGGAAATTCTTCTGGAAATTCTTTAGTATCTCTGTAAACATTGACGGTATAAGGTCTTCCCTGCCAAAAGTAAATGCTGCAGCAATTTCGTGCGGCCTGCCCTGGTCAATAACCCTGAAAGTAAAGTCAAGGAATGCTTTAATATCTTTATGTAGGCTGCTTTGCTTTATAGATACAAATATATTTTGTGTTTCCACCACATTTTCCAGGAATGATTCAATTTCTGATATATCAGCGCCACATGCTTTCATTGCATCAATATACATTTCGTAGTGGCTTAGTCTTTTCCCTTCATTGTCAAGGTCAGTCTCCTCGGCGGTTACTATTTCGTTTATAAGATAACGTATTTCAGGATTACCAACAGGTAGCCATGGAGTGCTTGTACAGGTTAGCTTGCTTTGCAGTGCCTTGAGCAGTGACATAAAATCCCATACAGCATATACATGGCCTTCCAGGAAATGCTTAAGGTCATCAACGGTTTTTACCTTGCTGTACAATGGGTGCTGTAACAGGATATCCTTTTGGGAGCGGATACTACTGTTTATAGTATCAGTATTCATGATTGAAATATTTTTTACAAATTTACTAATGCTATGCAGCATTAACTTATATTTTATATTGATTTTATCAATTCAAAAATAATGCCTGCTTATATCATAGCAGGCATTAAAAAAGTAAATTTTGAAATTATTGAGCATAATTTCATAAAAAAGCCCATAAAAAGGGTTCAGTGTTTTTATTTAAAAGCGGCGTGGCCTGTAATGTCCATACCGGTTATAAGCAGGTGTATGTCATGTGTTCCTTCATAAGTAATAACACTTTCAAGGTTCATCATGTGGCGCATGATTGAATATTCGCCTGTAATACCCATACCACCAAGTATCTGTCTTGCTTCGCGTGCTATGTGCAGTGCCATATCTACGTTATTCCTCTTAGCCATTGATATCTGTGCTGAAGTAGCCTTGCCTTCATTACGAAGTACACCAAGCCTCCAGGTAAGCAATTGTGCCTTAGTGATCTCTGTAATCATTTCAGCCAGTTTTTTCTGCTGAAGCTGTGTTGCTGCAATAGGCTTGTCAAACTGTACACGCTCTTTAGCATAACGTAGTGCAGTATCATAACAATCCATAGCTGCTCCTATAGCGCCCCATGCAATACCGTAACGTGCAGAGTCAAGGCAGCCAAGCGGCCCACCCAGTCCCGATTTGTTAGGCAGCAGGTTTTCTTTAGGTACTTTAACGTTATCAAAAATAAGCTCTCCGGTTGCCGAAGCACGAAGCGACCATTTATTATGTGTTTCAGGAGTTGTGAAACCTTCCATGCCACGCTCTACAATAAGGCCGTGTATACGTCCTGCTTCATCTTTTGCCCAAACAACGGCAATGTCAGCAAACGGGGCGTTGCTTATCCACATTTTAGCGCCGTTAAGCAGGTAATGGTCTCCTTTATCTTTAAAGTTAGTTACCATTCCGCCCGGATTAGAACCGTAATCAGGCTCAGTAAGCCCAAAACAGCCCATAAATTCGCCCGAAGCAAGTTTAGGCAGATATTTTTTGCGTTGTTCTTCGTTACCATATTTCCAGATAGGGTACATAACAAGTGATGATTGTACGGATGCTGTTGAACGAACACCGCTGTCACCTCTTTCTATTTCCTGCATTATAAGCCCGTAAGAAATCTGGTCAAGGCCTGCGCCACCATATTCTTCAGGTATATAAGGGCCAAAAGCGCCTATCTCGGCAAGGCCGTTTATTATCTGTTTTGGGAATTCTGCCTTTTGGGCATAATCTTCTATGATTGGAGATACCTCACGCTTAACCCATTCGCGGGCTGCGTCGCGCACCATTTTGTGCTCATCGGTAAGTAGCTCGTCAAGCAGGTAATAATCAGGTGCCTGGAAAAGATCTGGTTTCATGTCGTTTTGTTTTAACTGTGGCAAAAGTAAACAAGAAACCTAACAATTCAATAAAAATATGTGATGTTTTTTGTTGAAAATTGAAGAATGTGTTTACATCTTCAAATAAAAATCCTGCGTAAGAGAGGTATATTCAGGGGTATATTGATGCCGTGCAGTTTCAATAACAAGTTGATCAGTTATAATTTCCCTTTCAACACGTGAAAATGCTATCAGGCTGCGCTTAATTTCAGTGACAGGAGTTCCTTTTACACGGGTAAGTTTAAACGGAAATAAAGTTTCTTCCTTAGCAAGCGCTATAAAGTGTTCTTCTTCCTTGTGTGGGATAATAACGGCGAACACGCCAATATCACTAAGCAGTATTGAAGCGGCTTCCACAATGTCTTCAAAAGGAAGTGACTGGGTAAAACGAGCCTTGT
>JBQGDS010000225.1:0-2966 GCA_052039185.1 Flavobacterium sp. | reverse complement strand
GTAAGGAACTTTTCAGAATCAGTATTACAGCCAAGTCCTGTACCGGTTATAATAGCATCAGGATTAGCAACACCTGCTTCCTGCAGGGCACGGCTTGATGCCGCCACACCATTTTTTACCACCCTTGCCATACGGCGTGCCATGGCGGGTGCTACAAATTCTTTATAATCCGGCGCCTGTACAGGCAATACATTATTTTCAGTATCAACCACCACATCTTCCAGAAAAGGCGTGTCAAATGTTTTTTGGGCAGAGATACATCCTGTACCGTTTATATAACACTTTTTCATTAGCTTTTCGAGAACAGCAGGGTTGAACAATTACCGCCAAACCCAAATGAGTTGGACAGCACATGGTTTATTTCTTTATGTTTCAGTTCCGTAACCGGAGTAATATTGAATTCCTCCATTGGGGTAGCCCAGTTAAGGTTAGGGAATATAACATTGTTTTGTAATGCCAATACGCTGTACACTGCTTCAATTGCAGCAGCAGCAGCAAGGGTATGTCCTGTAAAAGCTTTGGTAGAACTAAAATCCGGCATTTTATCTTCTCCGAAAATGCGTATCAGTGCACGCCCTTCCGAGAGGTCATTGTTTGGTGTTGCCGTGCCGTGCGCATTTACGTAATCAATATCGTTTTGCGTAAGCCCGGACACTTTAAATGCTTTCTCCATAGCCAGGAAAGCTCCTTCACCATTTTCTGAAGAAGCCGTTTGATGATAGGCATCGTTAGCATTACCGTAGCCTGACACATAGGCCAGTACTTTTTTATTATATTTTTTAACCAGCTCATCCGATTCCAGAACAAGAAATGCAGCAGCTTCACCCAGGTTAAGTCCTTTACGGTTATTATCAAAAGGCGTATTGTACGTATCGGATAATATCATAAGGGTCTTAAAGCCATTAATGGTAAACTTTGCCAAAGCATCAGTACCGCCTACTATTACACGATCCAGCTTACCGGCCTTTATAAGCCTTGCGCCCATCATGATTGAGTTTGCCGCTGATGAGCAGGCTGTACTAATTGTTGTAACCAGGCCGTTCAGCCCCAGTTCATCTGCAATTTTATGGGTAGAATCACCCGCATCATGCGCGTTTATGTACCTGCGGTTTTCTTCACTTTCATAATAGTCATAGAAAAACCTTTCGGTCATGTCCATACCTCCCACGCTTGTAGCCGAGATAAGCCCGGTGTTGTATTCGTTAATATCGGTAATACCGGCATCAGCCACCGCCTGCTTTGCGGCAATAACGCCCAGCATAGCCGTACGGGTAAAATTGTTATCAGCAGGAAGGCCAAGCTCCTCAACAAGCTGTTGATTGGTCTTTTTGATTTCGCCTACCTTGATAACATTTTTGTGTATGGTATCAATATTCTCAATATCCGATATACCGGGTTTACTTTGGGTAAGCGCACGAAAATTTTCCTCAACAGTTTCACCTATTGAAGATATGATTCCCATACCGGTTATGGCAACGCCTCTGCTCATAATTATTTTGTACGGTGCTCTGATATATAATTGGCCATAGTTTCGATAGACTGGAAAATAGCCTTACCTTCTTTAGGATCGGCAAGCTTAATGCCGTAATCCTTATCAAGCATTACAATAAGCTCCAGCGCATCAATAGAGTCAAGCCCAAGTCCGTCACCAAATAGTGCGTCATTATCATTTACATCAGCCGGGTTAATATCTTCAAGGTTAAGGGTTTTTATTATCTTTTCCTTTAATTCCTGTTTTAAAGCTTCCATATTATTTATTGTATAATGTTTGTATGTTCTCTATTGTATGTTCCAGTTCACCTTTATCTGATACAAGATACATAAATGCCCTGTAACTGTCCTTAAAAAATTCAACCCAGCCGCACAAAACCTTTCCTGCCTTATTGGTATCCAGCAGGATACCTGCATAATTAGCAAAAAATTCCGGATTGAAGTCTGCAAATATAAAGAAAGAATTCTCAGTATATAATTTATAGCGTATACTGATCTCTCCAAGGCAGATATTAGGCAGCGTGTATACAAAAACTGCTGGACTCGGGAAATAATTATTTTTGTCAGCTATAGATTCCTGGTACTTCACATCAGTATCAAGGCTTGACGACCTGTTGGCAAATACCAGTGCTACGTCATTTTCTTCGCCTTCCTTAACTTCATCCTTTAACAGCCTGTCAGCCGCCAAAAATGCAAGCTTGCTCAGGTTATCCATTTTGAAGAATTTAGGGTAGCCTGTTTCGCCCTGCTGGTAAACCTGTTTGGCAAAGTCGCCAAATTCAGACCCCGGTAAATCCAAAACGGTTTCACCATTTACCACCAATCGGTTGTTTTCAATCAGGCACCAGCCTGCTATATAGTGTTTACCTGTTGCCATTGTTCATGTTTTTAAACAAAACCGCCGTATTACAGCCGCCAAAGCCGGAAGCTGTTTTCAGGAAATAATGTACAGGTTTATCGATATTTTCAACTATCACATTTATGGGTTGTGAAACACCCGGCTCGTCATATCCTAACGAAGTATACAACCTGCCCTGCTGCATGGATTCCAGCCCTATTACCGTTTCCAGCAATCCGGAAGCGCCAAGTGTATGCCCGTAATACCCTTTAAAGCTGTTTACCGGTACATTTTGCAGGTTAAGACGATTAAAAGCTATCGCTTCCATTTCATCGTTATAGGGTGTTGCTGTACCATGGGCAGAAATATAATCAACTTTATCAGCGGCAATTCCCGCTTCTTTCAGGGCGCTTTCTATGCTTCGCACCAATCCTTCACCGGTACGTGATGGCCCCGAAATATGGTTAGCATCATTAATTGATCCGTCTCCTGTAATTTTTGCCTTTGCATTTTCAGGATTTACAGTTATAAGCGCTGCCGCTGCTGCTTCACCAAGGGTAACACCCGTACGGTTGGCCGAATATGGTTTGCATGGGCTGTCGCTCATAGCCTGGAATGAATTAAAGCCGGATAGTAC
>JBQGDS010000224.1:0-2347 GCA_052039185.1 Flavobacterium sp. | reverse complement strand
CAGCGTCTTTATCGCGCACGGCATCGCCCACCATAAAGCCGAAACTTTCTTCGCCACCGCCTATAAATTCCTGTTCAGGGAAATCTTTTATAAACTTGGCTATCCATTTAAATCCTGTAAGCCCCACTTTACATTCCACGCCATATGCTTCGGCAAGTTCAAGCATCATTGGGGTAGAAACAATAGTAGACCCAATAAACTGCTTACCATCTATTTTACCTTCTTTTTTCCATTGCTCAAGCAGGAAATGGGTCATCAGCACCATAGTCTGGTTACCGTTTAGCAATGTCATTATGCCGTTGCCGTTACGAACAGCCACACCAAGGCGGTCACTGTCGGGGTCAGTGCCAATCACAATATCGGCATTAACCTGGTCAGCAAGCTCAATAGCCATGGCAAGCGCTTCAGGCTCTTCCGGGTTTGGCGATTTTACCGTTGGGAAATTACCGTTAGGTACAGCCTGCTCAGCTACAATATGTACATTGTTGTAACCCGCTTTTTCAAGAAGGTCAGGAATAAGTTTTACCGATGTACCGTGTAATGGCGTATATACAATTTTAAGTTCGCTTTTGGCTTCGGCCGATGTGTTGAAGCTGGCATTAACCAAAGATGATTTTAAAAACGCCTCATCAATTTCATTGTCTATGTACTCTATCAGGCTTTCGTCAGCATTAAAATTAACCTGGTCATACTCCAGGGCCTCAATCACCTGGATGATTTCGCCATCCTGAGGCGGAACCAGCTGGCCGCCATCCTGCCAGTATACTTTATAACCATTATATTCCGGCGGATTGTGCGATGCTGTAAGTACAATACCGGCATGGCAATCAAGGTGTTTAACTGCAAACGAGAGCTCAGGTGTTGGACGCATTTCAGAGAAAAGATACACTTTAATGCCATTGGCTGAGAAAACATCGGCAACTACTTTAGCAAGAGTATCGCTGTTATTACGGCAGTCATACGCAATAGCTACTTTAACCATTTCGCCCGGGAACGATTTTTTAAGATAATCAGATAAGCCCTGTGTGGCTTTACCTAATGTATATTTATTGATACGGTTGGTGCCCGCGCCCATAACGCCCCTCATACCACCGGTGCCAAATTCAAGGTTTTTATAAAAGCAGTCTTCCAGCTCTTTTGGCGAAGACGTCATCATTTCCTTTACAGCTTCCTGTGTTTCAGCATCAAATACCGGCGACAGCCATACATTTGCCTTGTCTAATAGTCCCTGTTCAATCTTCATAGAAATTTTGTTTATAGTGTTTCGCTAACCTTGTAGCGTTCTTCATTGCTTTTTGTGCGTAGTATTATTTCTCCAAGGAATCCGGCAAGGAACAACTGCGTTCCTATAACCATTGTTGCCAGCGCTATATAAAACCACGGGTTGTCGGTAACCAATATTGTGGGCTCATGGCTGTATAGCCTGTAGAGTTTAACAATACCTATATAAAGTGCAGCCAGCAGCCCTATCATAAACATTATGACTCCTAACGCACCAAAAAAGTGCATAGGGCGCTTACCGAAGCGCGACAGGAACCAAATGGTTATCAGGTCAAGGAAGCCGTTAATAAAACGCTCCATGCCAAATTTGGTTGACCCATACTTGCGTGCCTGGTGTAATACCGGTTTTTCCCCTATTTTATTAAAGCCTGCATTTTTAGCAAGCACGGGTATATAGCGATGCATTTCGCCGGAAACCTCAATGTTTTTTACAACCTCGTTATTGTAAGCTTTTAACCCGCAATTAAAATCGTTCAGTTTTACGCCAGATGTTTTCCGGGCAGCCCAGTTAAACAATTTTGATGGCAGGTTTTTAGCTACGACAGAATCGTACCTTTTTTTCTTCCAGCCCGAAACCAGGTCATACCTGTCCTGTGTAACCATACGGTATAGTTCCGGAATTTCGTCAGGACTGTCCTGCAGGTCGGCATCCATGGTAATTATAACATCACCCTGCGCTTTGGCAAAGCCTGCATGCAACGCCTGGCTTTTACCATAGTTGCGCTGAAAGCGTATGCCTTTTATATTTTGGTTTTCAGCAGCAAGCTGCTTTATAAGCTTCCAGGAACCGTCAGTGCTTCCGTCATCAATAAAAATAACTTCATAGCTGAAGTTATTTTCTGCCATTACACGGGCAATCCACTGGTTAAGCTCAGTAAGTGATTCTTCTTCGTTAAGAAGAGGTATTACAATGGATATGTTCATTTAGTCGATTATTCAAACTCAGGCTTGTTTTTTTTCATGATAGCGGCAACAATAAGGCCGATGATACAGCTTACAGCCAAACCAATAGGGAAGCCAATAAGCTGGTTTTTTAAGGAGAAGGTATTGTTCTCTTTCATGCCTT